>CAYVXD010000163.1:7964-8170 GCA_964454265.1 uncultured Candidatus Sumerlaeota bacterium
TTATTACTAGGGACAGAATACGCAATACGGGGACATCCATGAGCGAGAATCGGCGCGAGGATGTGTTTTTCGACGATGAGGACCGCGGGGTGTAGCAGTAAAATATGTGGAGTTAAACCCGGCGCCAGTGGGGATGGTCGGGCAACCGGAAGCGTATAAATGGTCGAGTGCTCGCGCGCATTGTAAAGCAATAGCGGATGCGCTGC
>CAYVXD010000164.1:0-8128 GCA_964454265.1 uncultured Candidatus Sumerlaeota bacterium
GGCATACGCGATGGACTACTGTGACTGGTGTTCAGACGTGTGCTCTTCCGATCTACATTGGGTATGGCCAATGCAATGTGCCCGCGCCGAACACAGGCTTTGTGGCGGTTGCGGCGGGCAGTTATCACAGTCTGGGCCTCAAGGCCGACGGCTCGATCGTCGCGTGGGGAGATAATTCCTCAGGCGAATGCGATGTGCCGGCGCCGAACACGGGCTTTGTGGCGGTTGCGGCGGGCTATCGACACAGTCTGGGCATCAAAGGCGAGAGCTTCTCCGCAGTAGACGATTGGCTATTATATTAATAGCGAATTTAATATTCTAATAAACCGAGATTATCAGGCTGGGTGGGCCAACCAAATCCCACCCCTGTCGTTAGAGTTGTTTTCCAATGAGGTCCTTGACGTTCTCAAAAATCTTAGTAATGCAGTCTCTTCCTCCCGGCGACCTCCCCACCGGCAAACGCCTGCACGAGGACATTGAAACGCTAAAGGTTTTTCACAGAGATGGCCTTGAAGTAGAACTAAGAGAGGTTCCAACGCGCGCCGATTTTTTGGCGTGTCTTGCCGATGTTCAAAAGGATGCCAAAAGACATGCAAAATATCCCATTCTTCACATTGAGTGCCATGGGGCCAATGACACCACCGGATTAGTACTTGCAGACGGCTCGTTTGTGAGCTGGCGTGAGCTTAAACCAATTTTGACGGAAATCAATCTCGCAACGCGTTGCAACTTGCTGATAGTACTGGCAGCCTGCCATGGTGGGCATCTCGTCCAGATAATCCAGCTCACCGATCGTGCCCCTTGTTGGGGCATGCTTGGTCCGGCCTCGGCGGTGCGCCCCGGAAACCTCTTGTGTAGCTTCAGTGCTTTCTACTCAGAATTGCTAAGGTCCCTAGACGGCGACAGAGCGCTTAAGGCTCTACTTCGCACGAGCCAGGGAAGTGGCAATTACTATTTTACAAGTGCAGAACGCTTCTTCAAAGTTGCCTACGCCGCGTATTTGCGAAACGATTGTTCCGCGGAAGTCCTCCAAGACCGGGCTAAATTTATTTCCCGTGAGCTCAAGAAAATGAAGGCCCGCAAACGCCCGGGCAAAGGTTCCGTTCGTCGCGTGCTTAAGCGCAAAGAAAAGCCTTTTTTCGAGAATCACTTTCAACATTTCTTCATGATCGATCTATTTCCTGAAAATGTTGCTCGATTTAATGTTCCGTTTGAGGAAGTTAAGTCGCTTGCAAGAACGAATACGTCAACCCGGACGCGCCGCAAGGGTCGCCCAGGTTAAACCGCACGTTTTTCGATAAAATGCAGGGACAGGTTAAGTGATAGAGGGGCTGGGGGAAGCACAAGAGGAAGAAATCAGGATAAACACGTACATGGGGCGTCGGACCGGCGGGACTACACCATATGCTACTGGCTGGCGCCGCAGAGCGAACCATATCGCCTGCGCCTGGCATTCGATCTCATGAACTTCAATGCCATAGCCTCCGCCACTGCATCGCTGTTCCTTGACAACGTCAGACTTGACGTACCTTCGCGGCGATGAGAATGTAGCGCCCGCCTCCGGCGGGCAGTCGGGAGGGCATCCTGCCCTCCTTGTGTGAAGGCGAGACGCCTTCACGACAGCCGCCGGGACGGCGGCGCTACGGGGTTCGGCTCGGCGTTGAGAGATCGTTATTTCTGTCAGCTGGCTTTTCATCTGGTTCCGTGTCAATATCGAGCGGCGCGGAAATGTTCATGCGTTGAATCTGAAAGACCTTCCAAAAGCAGAAGACGCACAGGGCAATAATTACAGCCCACGAAAGAATAAGGAAAATCCATCCGCCTGGTGTCACGTTCTCTCTCCCTTACATGGTATTTGTTCCAGTCTGATTAACAGGCTAGAAGCCTGTTCTACCGTCTCCCTGAAAGCCTGTTCTACCATCTGTTGTCTCGCTCCTTAGATGGTATTTCTGTCATTGTAACAGGCTGGAAGCCTGTTCTACCACGCCTACGCCAGGCGTAATGAATCATAAAGCATAGCCCACAAAACAGTGCTAGCAAGACAAGGCGAAGCACCAGAATGTAGGGGCGATGTTGGGCGTCGTAATCGGCCATCGTGATCACAGACCAAAATTTCTGAACGAACCACACCCCCAGCAATATCGCGATATACGTGGGCGTCACAAACTTGATAATGAACCGATAGATTCGGGGAATACGAATATCCGCGCCTGCATGCAATTCCTTCCAGCCGCGTCGCATGCCAAACACCCATCCGAAAATTATTACCTCCACCAGCCCGAACACTACCAGCAGGAATGTTCCACCCCAGAAATCCAGATCATCCAGTAGCCCATGCGAAAGACCCAGAATTGGGAACTGACATACGACAAAGCATACTAATGCCAGTAGAGCGACTGACTTATGGCGGGAGAACCTGAGTTCGTCTTCCATAAATGAAATTGCCGGCTGTGTAATGGAAATTGATGACGTAATCCCGGCGATAAAGAGCAACACAAACCACATGACGGCGAATATCTGGCCACCCAGCATCTTGGTGAAGATCAATGGCATGGTCACGAAGCCCAGATTGAAGGACCCACCCTCGGCAATTTTCACGGCAGCTGCTGTGCCGAAAAAGACACACGCTGCGGTTATCACCACGCTTCCTCCGATAATCACTTCCATAAAGCCATTGGCGCTGGAAGCAGAAAGCCCGGACAGCACAACGTCGTCTTTCTTGCGAAGGTAGCTGGCATAGGTCAGAATTACGCCCATTCCCACGCTCATCGTAAAAAGTATCTGACCCGCGGCAGCAAGCCACACATCTGCATTGCCGAGCATGCGCAAATTGGGATTCCAAATGAACCCCAGTCCGTTATTCACATTCCAGTCGGGATGGGCTAGATCAGGCGTGCCAAGTGTGAGCACCCGAATGGCAAGAACCAGGCCCAGGATTGCCAGGATCGGCATGGCCACCTTACTGACACGTTCGATTCCGCGGGAAATACCCAAATAGATGATGATAAAATTGGCAGCAAAGGTTATGAGAAAAAATATGTACGCAGGCAACAGGGTTGCTCCTTCGCCAACGCCCTGGTACTGTTTAAGAAATTCCTCAAGCTCTGCCTGCGTGCTGAACCCCATGTACTTTCCGAAAATCCCATAAACGGCATACCCTAAGGTCCACGATTCAATATAGACATAGTAGAAAAAGATGATGAGCGGCCCAATGATGCCCAGCGTGCCGATGTACTTTGCTATTGGATTTTTACACATGGCGTTGAAAACGCCCGGGGCACTCCCATGCCCGAGCTGACCACCATAGCGACCCATTCCCCATTCGACCCAGCACAGCGGAATCCCGAGCAGGAAGAACGCAATAAAGTACGGGATCATAAAGGCACCGCCACCATTCTGGGTTGCCTGAACAGGGAACCGCAAGAAATTGCCCAGGCCCACAGCGCTTCCAGCGACCGCCAGTATGACCCCCAGCCGCGTTGCCCACCGTTCGCGCACGCGACGCTCACCCTTTTTTGCCATGTATCCTCCTCTACCAGATGTGATCCGGACGTCTCCTGGCCGTAGTCTGTTAAAACGCCCTACGGATGTTGGATACGATTCCTGAAGCCCGATTCCTTTAAAGTCAAGCGAAAAACAGGGCACGCTGGAGCGAACTGTATGCCCAAAAGCCTCTGCTGATCCTTGTGTGGGGAAAATAAAGGAGCAATTAGGTGCTCACGACGTCTCGTCCAGGAGTTTGCCCTACGGATCAATCAGAGGAAAAACACTTGCAGGCATACTGCCGAGAAGCTAGTGCACCATCACACTTGAAATGATGAGTCGCTGAGTCTATTGCAGAGTCAATTGTTGATATGCACGAGGTAGCGCCGCCGTCCCGGTCCGCCGTGGCGGATCATGAAGGCGTCTCGCCTTCACATAGGGAGGGCAGGATGCCCTCCCGACTGCCGGCAAGATGCCAGCGCTACCCATCAAAACAGCCTTGATAGGGTACCAGTTGCTTCACCAAATTTTCCACGCCGTTCATTCCGGCATAATCAAACTTTTCATACTACGGGTGGAGTCTTTAGACAGTTGGAATAATGCCATATCTATCGGCGCTGAATCGTTTTTCTGCACTGTTCCAGGCAGGTTACGGGAGAGCTGACCCGGGATGGCAGCGCGAGGTCGGAAGTGGGGTGGAACTATTTTGCATGTCAGGGAAAAGGTTAACTTCCGCTATTGACATTCAAACAGGGGGTGGATTAGCCTTTAGTTAATAAATTGAAGGGAGGGAGGATACATGAAACGGCTGCTGTTGTTAATGCTACTTGTACCAGTAGGGTTGTTGGGGTGTACCACTGTTCAGAAAGGAGCAGCAATCGGAGGACTCGCTGGTGCGGCAATTGGCGGGACGTGGGCCGGCAATGCCGGCGAGCTGAGCATTGCCGAAGGGGCACTTGTCGGTGGCGCAGGTGGCGGGCTGGCTGGCGCTCTTCTTGGTGATCAGCTTGAGGAAAAGGAAGACACAGATCTGCAAAAAGAAATTGATAACCTACAAAACATGCTGGAGGCGAAGGAGACGCTCCTTGCACAGAAGAACGCGAGTCTAGACGAGAAGCAGCGTCTCGTTGATGAAGCACAGCGTGCTGCAGAGGAAAAAGACAGGCGGCTTCAGGAGCTCGAGGATCAATTGAGCAAAAAAGAATCCACCGTGGATGATCTGGAAAAGCATCTGGATCTTCTCGAAGTCGAACTGGCCAAGACACCAAAAGGGATTACGTTCACTATTGCAGAGCGCGTGCTGTTTGCTTCTGGAAGCGCCAAGCTGACCGAGCAGGGTCAATCAGTCCTGGGCGGAGTGGCTACGATCATTAAGGAGCGTTTTGGCGATCGAGAAATTGACGTTGAGGGCCATACCGATAATGTGCCAATCAGCTATTCAGGATGGAAGTCAAATTGGGAACTCGGTGCTGCGCGTGCTCTCTCGGTGCTGCACTCTCTGATTGATGGCCAGGGCTTCGATGCGGCAAAAACCTCTGCAACTACCTATGGCGAGTTTCGGCCCGTGGCAGATAACGAGACCGAGGAAGGCCGCCAGAAGAACCGGCGTTCGGTGGTCGTGATCCTGCCAACCGTCGAAAGGCAGCTTCAAGAGATTACGGAATAGAAACATCGTCGGCTTTGAGTACAGGGGTTATAGCGGAATCTATTTTGAGCAATTCCCCCACCATTGCGCTGAATATGATCTGCTATGATCCCTTTTTCACTTCCAGGGACATCAGATCCTGTATACTAATGCACCATAACAGGAGATATGAGGTTTAAAATGACTTCCAAATTGCTCCTATTTGAATATTCTTCTTTGAAGATTTCAGAAGCTGTAGGGGCTCAAAATTTTGAGCCCCTACTGACTATCTACCGAAAGATGTTCAACGTGTCGGCCCATAAATGGTGATCTGCTATCTCAGGTATGAAAAGAAGGCGTTGATTTTTTTGTCTACTATGTGAGAAATTAATTGACTTGCCTCACACAAAAATAAGAAAGTTTTCAGAAGTGACCGCGTATTTTAGCCCTTCTGCGCGTGGGGGGTTAGCTCAGCTGGGAGAGCGCCGCGTTCGCAACGCGGAGGTCGGGGGTTCAAATCCCCTACCCTCCACCACTTCATTTCTATAATGCCAGTGAATACTACCTGTACTATTTGCTCTGCACCTCCAGGTTTTTCCCCTTGATGGTCGAATAGGGCCGCAAGTTTTGCTTCTAACCTCGGAACACTCAACCCTGAAACCCCAGTTCCGCTAAATGGTAATAACGATCTTAAGGATAGAGACGTCTTGACAACATCACTTTTTCCTTGAACATGTTGGCCTGGCTGCGATAGGAGTCAAAGGTGTAAAACGACATGACTCTGCGATAGGTGCGAAGGGCTCAATGAGATTACGTGACGAAAAGATCGCCAGTCTGGCTGCTCAGATGCTTGAGGATCTGAAGGCCAATGCTGACGTGCAACTGGTGGTGGAAGAAGCTGAGGTTTTGCACGAAATGCGCCGGGTATTCACAGAGGATTTGAAGGCCGAGGATGCACTGGATGAAGAGGTACGGAAAATTCTGTCAAAACACATTGACCGTATTCATCACGAAGGATTGGATTACTCGATTCTATTCCGGCGCACCAAGCAAAAGTTGATTCGCGAGCGAGGACTTAAAATCTAGTTGCTCCAGAGCACGATCACGCTTCTGCACTGGCCTCCGAGCGTGTTCTGGACCGTGCCTAGCGACTCCTGAAACTCTTCCGCAGGAGGCACTAACATGCGATTATCCGCAGATCGGATCGACACTATTTGTTCCAAAATTTGTAATGCGTTGCTCAAGAAAAAACTAATCAAATATAAGGGCCTGCCCAACGCGCTGGTCACCCGGTTGGCCCGGATCGTAATTGCCGACCTTGCCACAGAAGATGAGATTGACGCGGAAGTGGAAAGCATGATTGAGTCAATGAAACGGCGCATTCCCAGGTATAGTGCTGAGTGGAATTCAATTTTTGTGCAGAAGAAAGAAGAATTTGCCAAACGCCGAAACTACATCCTATGAGGCCTGCTACTGTGTAAGGCATCGGTTAACATTTCGACCTGCTCGCGTGCGGGGTTCAGATTATCGCTCTTGAAAGAGCCGTTGCGGTTCTGCCTGCTTATTTTCTTCCTCCTCCTTGTCCTTGTGCAACTTCCCTGAGCGCAGAGAGTGAACTTCTGGTATGATAAGAGGATATTCAATCAAACAGATCGCGCAGATTAGCCTCGCAAGCATGGGCGTGCTCATTCGACTGGTGGTCATATATCCGCTAGGGCAGGTGCTGTACGCCATGCGCAGACTCTGGCCTCGGCGCGCTAGCCAAGGGCCTACTCCGTTGTTTCTCTACTCGCAAGTCGTCTGGCAGGAGGTCTGGCAGCGGCCGCAGGAATGTGCCATGCGGCTGTCGAACTATCGGCCGGTGATATTTTTCAGCCCTGTGCCTGTACACCGTCGCATTGACACGCTGACTCGCTGGCAACGCCACACGCGCATCCAGACACCTCATGGGCTCACGGTTGAAACACCGCTCATACTGCCGGGTGAATATAAATCAGCGCTCATCTTTTACCTCAATCGTGCCCTGATCCTCAGCGAGATTCGCCTGCTCCTTTTTCGGACCGGCAGCGTGATTTTTGCCACAAACAGCCCCTTCGTTGATTATCTGGCAAAGAAGCTCGATTTTGATAAGATCGTCTATGACGTAATAGACGAATTCATCGCCTTCAGCTGGGCGCCACCACGCTCAGCCCAGATGGAACGCTATATACTGGAACACGCTGATGTTGTCTTTACAGGAACCCACACGCTTTACGAGAAAAAGAAGCCGCTGCACTCAAATATTCATTTCATTCCCTGCGGGGTGGATTTTCAGCTTTTTCAGAACGACAGCACAATGCCGGTGCCAGCTGACATCCGCTCGATCCCGAAGCCGATCGCTGGATATATCGGCACGCTCAGCGAACGTATTGATCTGGAACTGATTGAGCGCCTGGCAGATCGCTACCCGAACGTCTCGATTGTTTTCGTCGGCCCCATTCATGGCAAACTCGGCACTCCTCCCAAGCGCTCAAATATTTACTATCTGGGACTGAAGCCGCATGAGGAAATTCCGGTGTATGTGCGGGAGTTCGACCTTGCCCTTATGCCGTTTCGCCTGACCGAAGCGGCGCTCTCCATCAATCCGGTAAAGACGCTCGAGTACCTGGCCGCTGGCAAAGTAGTGATCTCCACCGCAATCCCGGATGTCGAGCGCTTTTATGGCAACGTCGTGCAGATTGCCCGCTCACACGAGGAATTTATTTCGCTGGTGGGCCAGTGCCTTCAGCACGATAATACAACATTGATCAACCGAGGAATTGAAATGGCGAGAAGGCAATCCTGGGATGCTATGGCCGAGCGGATGGAAGCTTTGCTGCGCCAGGCGTAGCTCAGGTATGGGCAACGGTTGACCGATATTTTTAAGCAGGAGCTAACTGAGCAGTCGGGGAGTTTTCTATAACGCCGACTGCTCATCCTGAGGAGCAAAGCGACGAAGGATCTTACTCCTATAATGACTAATGATATGAGAAATAGATTAGG
>CAYVXD010000165.1:0-7950 GCA_964454265.1 uncultured Candidatus Sumerlaeota bacterium
AACAGGAAGATAGAACTTCTATAGCCTGTCATTTCTCGGCGGTCAAGACACTAGCCAATCACGCTGAGATCACTGTCTAGCTACGTAGGGGCTCAAAATTTTGAGCCCCTACAGCTTCTGAAATCTTGACAGAAGAATATTCAAATAGGAGCAATTTGGAAGTCATTTTAAACCTCATATCTCCTGTGATGGTGTACTAGTTGCCGCAAGAGAAATACGCATGACCTCTCCCAAAACATCGCCGCGTCATCTGCAGAGCACCCTCTTGCCTGTTCTTTGGACTGCCTGCTGGCTCTTTCTATGTATATGCAATGCCGAGGCCGGGCGCCTGGCAGTACTGGGGCAGGAAAATCTTAGCGTGACACTTCCAAGAGATGACATCCGGCTGGAAGTGCGGCTCACTGATCCACACGAGATAAGACAAATTCGTTGTCTTCGCCTTTCCGTTACTGATTACACAAGGGAAGGCGTGCTCAAAGAAACCGTCTATTTCCAGAAGAAGTGGTACGAGTTCTGGCGAAGCGTACCACGGATGCAGAACGCCGAGGGTGTAGTACGACGTACACTCAGGCTTCCGATTCGGCAGCTGGGAATTTTTCGAGTGACTGGAACGTTTATCAACGATAAGGGCAGAACCGTAGCTACGGAAGAGACCTCATTCGGCAACATCCCCGATGTCACACTTCGTGAGGTTCGGCCTGAGTCTCGCTTTGGCATAGGCAGCTATTTTGCAGTCCGGTTCAATCCAGATGAGTTGAAAAAAGGCGCGCGTCTTCAGGCGCTCCTGGGCGCGGCATACGACCGTGACGAGCTGCTCTGGAGCCTGTGCGAGCCCAAACCTGGCCAATGGGAGTGGGAGAAATTTGACCGCACCGTGCTGGCCTGTCGCGAAAATCACATTATAATTCTCGGACTGCTGGATTACTGGAACCAATGGACAGAGCCGCTCTCTCAGAAATCCTATGAGGGCTTTGCCAATTACGTAAAGCATGTGGTTTCTCGCTACAAACCCAATGGAACCTTTGCGCTGGAAAAGGGCTGGAACGACGGCTACGGTATCCGGCACTGGGAAATCTGGAACGAACCTGCAACATTCTGGTTCGGCACGGCTGAACAGTTTGCCCACCTTCTGAAAGTTGCATCTCAGGCAGCAAGAGAGGCGGATCCGCAGTGTGTGATCTTTTTCGCCAATTGCGACCAGAAGTTCGATAGCACAGTGCTGGACGTAGCCGGTAAAGATGCCTTCGATGGCGTAGCACCTCATTACTATTGTCCGCCACGCAGCCCCGAAGATGGCCAACTTGATAAGCATATGCAGAGTACCGTCACATTTTTCCGCGATCGCGACATTCAAGTGCCCCTGTGGATCACCGAGATGGGATGGCCTACAGACAACACACTCGCCAAGCAGCACCTGCAGGCCTGTTTTCTTGTGCGTTCATATGTTCTCGCCTCGGCGAGTGGGATGGACAAGGTGCTCTGGTACAACTTTATAAATGATCAGCCCGACAAAACCCGCGAGGAATTCGGCCTGGTGAATCGCGAAGATTTCACGCCAAAGATCGCCTATGGAGCCTATGCGGCAATGGTTCACTTCCTTGAAGGGTGGAAATACGAAAGCGAGCTCCGCCTGGGGAAAGACGTTCGGTGTTACCTGTTCTCCCAAGACGCCGACTCGCGCGCAGTGCTCTGGAGCAGCACTGGTAAAGGGTTGCTGCGCGTTCATCTGCCAAAGAAGATTGCGATCCTTGACCTCATGGGGAATCCCATTGGTGCGCGGAAGCGTCTCTGGAGTATCGTAAGAGCATCTCGAGCCTGGACGATTCCCCTTCGTGCGGATCCAGTTTATGTTGATGCACCGGGGCTCGCCGTTTCCGCGCTAGCGGGCTTACTCGGCCAAGGCAAAATTGTCGGCATTGCACCGTTCAGCGTGGATATTTTGCCCCTGGAAGGAGGTCTGGCAGAGCTCCCACCAGTGCGTGTGCAAGTAACCAGTGCTGGGCGCCAGGCAATCAGTGGAAATGTCCGGCTGATTCCTCCGCCGGGGTGGGAGCTAAAAGAAGAATGGCAATCGTTCGATCATCTCGAGCCGCTGGCCAGTACGGTGCTTAAGTTTCAATTCACACACATGGACGCCAGTCCAGACAATCAATATCCAGTGGAGGTCAAGCTGGTGTGTGCCGACGGTAGCAGCACCCAGAAACGTCGCGTGCTGACAGAGAACGTTGCCGCAAACGGGTCTCCGAAAATTGACGGCGACCTAAGCGACTGGCACCATGTGCGCTTCGTGTATCTGAACGATTCAAGCCAGGCAGTTGGTCTCGTGCCATGGATGGATTGGAACCTGAGTGCCAGAGTGGCAACACTATGGGACGATCAGAGCTTGTACTTTGGAGCGCTGGTGACGGATAATATGTTCTTTCAACCGCACGAGGGAACACTGGTCTGGCAGGGTGACAACTTTCAACTTGGCTTTGACTGTGCCAACGCAAAAGGCAGCGTGTCCGATGATCCGGGCCATTACGTCTATGGGCTCAGTCTGACGAAACGCGGCCCGGAAGCGTTTCGATGGAAGGGCGGCGGACTTAAGCCCGACGTAGTCTCGGAAATTGAGCTTGCCATTACACGCCTTGATGCAACGCATACGGTCTACGAAGCCCGAATCCCCAAACAGCTCCTCGCGCCACTGCAATTTGTTCCCTGCTCTCGCTTCGGCTTTACATTTCTGTTGAACGACAACGATGGTGGCGGACGGCGCGGCTGGATGGAATGGACACCTGGAATCGGCACGGGCAATGATGCATCGCTTTTTACGGAATGGCAATTGATCCCATGACGCACGATTTGCTGATCAGCCTTAAGTAATCTGCTTGACTTTGCTGTATCCCCCTTGCTAAGCGGTAGCGAAATTGGTTGCCTACCATCGAGGGAAAATTCTTCAGGCGCATTGCTGCAATGCAACCGTGTCGCTCTCGCGTCCGGCCTTAATGAAAACCCAAAAATACCTGATGCAGCATGGTCATTCTTGAAGGGAAAGGAGATTTGACCCATGAACCGTAAACGCAGCGTTATTTTATCTGCTGTTCTACTGGCCATTATTAGTCTTAGCCTGGGCTGCGCAACCATTCCCTGGTATTGCCCGGAAGGAGCGACACCGCCCAAGCCGCTCACAGGTATCACAATTTGCATCGACCCGGGCCACGGAGCAACCACAAGAACCGATTCCTTCCGGGTAGGCCCTACTGGAGAACGCGAAGAATGGATTAACCTTCGCGTAGGTAAGTATCTGAAAAAATATCTGGTACGAGCGGGAGCGAATGTGCTCATGACGCGTGAAAAAGACACGGACGTCAACCTCGCGGGACGCGCCGCCCTCGCCGTGAACAACCATGCGGACTTCTTTATCTCCCTTCACCATAATG
This sequence comes from uncultured Candidatus Sumerlaeota bacterium, assembly GCA_964454265.1. Taxonomy (GTDB): domain Bacteria; phylum Sumerlaeota; class Sumerlaeia; order MWCT01; family JAUWMI01; genus JAUWMI01. The sequence continues at coordinate 3,423 of CAYVXD010000165.1, forward strand.
GAACCAGGAATGATCCTGATGTGAATTTTCCGCTCATCTACTTTTGGGGCGAGGCACCAAAGAACCCCGCTTCCGTTGATCTTGCTGCATGTATTCTTCCCCGCTTAGTCGAGAATCTCGAACTGCAAAATGCGGCTGGCACAGGCATTTACTCTGACTGCGTAATCTACCCAAGGGGCACAGCTGTTCTGCGCAATACCTATCCTTACATTCCGGGCATTATTGGTGAGCCAGCATACTTCACCAACCCCACGGCAGAACTTCAGCTGAAGAACCATACCTACAACAAGCTGGAGGCTGAAGCCTATTATGAGGGAATTCTTGAATACGTGGACAACGGCTTGCCAAAGACCACGCTAGTCACGCCCACAGGTGACGAGCGGCTGGGCCCAAGCAATCCCGCCGTGATCTTTCAGCTCACAGACGGCCTTGACGGCACGGCATTTCAGCCTGAGACCATTCAAGTCTTCGTAGATGATCACGCCGTCGAACATATCTACGATCCGTCAACCGGACATTTGACTGTGAGGCCAGAAGTCAGTGGCAAGACTGAGCTGACAATCCAGGTATTCGGCCGAAATCTCAAAGGGAACGCATTACACCCACGCATCCTCACGGTGAAAACCGAAACAGCCTACGGTGATCCTGTCGAGAAGGAATGGCGAACACGCTTTGACAAGGCGGAGGCTCTGCGCCAGGAAGCAGGGAACGAAATTGCCAGGGGAGTTTTTATTCCCGGTCTTTTGGAAGAGGCCATTGCCAATTATAAGCGCAGTCTTGACGTATCCCCTCACCATCCGTTTTCTGACCAAGCGGAATACCGCATTGGCGAGTGCTATGAGGTACTGCCACGTACTCTGGAGAACGAGGAGGCTGCATTCAAGGCGTATAAGCGGGTGGTGAATTTCTACCCATCGAGCCCCCTGGTGCCGACGGCAGAGAATGCGATAACACGCCTTGAGTCATGGGCAAAGCTGGCGGAAAGCGGCTATTGAACACCTACATATGGTGATCCCAAACCGCCCATATTTAAGGAAAGGAGATTTGAGCATGTTAAAACGAAGTGGATGGAGATTCTGCTTCACTGGAGCTGCGCTGCTTGTATTACTCCTAGTGAACGCTGGATTTGCTAATCAGGCAATTCCACAAGCACTTGATCAGGATGCAGAGAAATGGGTCAATGAGACCCTGAAGCAGATGAGCATTGATGAAAAGATTGGCTCGGTTATCTGCGCAATTACGTCGGGCAGCTTTATGGCTGAGGATACTGAATCATGGCAGCGGCTGAGATCCGAAGTAACTGATTTTCACATCGGCAGCTACATCACCTACCATGGCTCCACGCTTGGCACAGCATGGCTGACCAACAAGTTGCAATCATTGGCCAAGTATCCCTTGCTCTTTGCATCCGACATGGAGTCGGGCGCAGGCTATGAAGTGCCAGATGCGACAGAGTTTCCGAGTAATATGGCTATTGGCGCGACGCGCAACCCTGAGTATGCTTACTTGGTGGGCAAGATTACGGCTATCGAGGCCCGTGCCATGGGGGTTCATCAGAACTACGGTCCGGTAGCTGATGTCAATAATAACCCGGACAATCCGATCATCAACATCCGCTCGTTCGGTCAAGACACAGCCCTTGTGACAGACATGACGCGTGCCTACATTCGCGGTTGCCAAGAGAACGGCCTGCTGGCCACAGCAAAGCATTTCCCAGGGCATGGCGATACAACGCAGGACTCGCATTCATTATTGCCGGTCTTCAAGGGCGATCGCGAGCGTATGGATAAGATTGAGCTCGTGCCGTTTAAAGCGGCAATAGACGAAGGGGTCGCCGCAATCATGACTGCGCACATTGCCTATCCCCAGCTGGAGCAGGACGACCGCCTGCCAGCCACCCTGTCGCATAGCATCCTGACCGGGCTTCTGCAAGGCGATCTCGGATTCAAGGGGCTCATTGTGACGGATTCAATGCAGATGGGCGGCATTGTGAGCTACTTTGGCTCCGAAGAGGCAACAATTCAGGCGCTTCAAGCCGGGGCAGATGCCATCCTCTGCCCTGCAGACGCCCCGCAAGTCTTCGCATGGATTAAAAAGGCGGTCACCAAGGGTTTGATTACAGAAAAACGCCTCGACCATTCGGTTCGAAAGTTGCTCCGCCTTAAAGCATCGGTCGGGTTGCACAAAAACCGGATGGTGGATCTTGCAGCACTGGATTCAAAGGCCGCTACAAAGGCTAATTACGAGGCGGCAAAACGCATTGCGCGCGAGTCCGTTACCCTGCTAAAAAATACTAATCATACCCTGCCCTTGAAGGCGGAGGCGATTCATCACCCTTTGGTTCTTGCTATCTACGATGATCTGCGGAGCGACCACGGCAGCGTCTTTAAAGAGCGCCTTCAGACACGCTTCCCCGAGGCAACCGTCATGACGCTGGATCCTCGGTCCTCGCCTGGCGCGTATCGCGATGCGTATGCGGCAGCAATCAATGCCGACGCAATTATCTGCGGTCTCTATGTAAAGGTTCAGGGTCGCAAAGACACTGTTGAGCTGTTGCCCGAGCAGAATGAGCTCCTGCTGAATCTAGCGAAGGGACCCAAACCGGTTATCGTAATCTCATTCGGCAACCCTTATCTGATTCGCCGGTTTCCAGAGGTTGACGCTTATTTAACAACATATGGCTACAGCAATGTGTCTCAGGAAGCAGGCGTCGAGACAATCCTTGGAGACTTTAGCCCTAAAGGCAAACTTCCTATTAGTATTCCAGGTTTGAATGACTATGGCTACGGCCTAACGTACGAATAGCCCACGCAATTAAATCTGGATACTCAAAGTGCCCGAAAATGGTCAATGGCCTTAGCTAAAGTATCCGGAGAATTCAGGTTTAACCATTTGGAGTGCGGTAGCGAAATCCGCCGAGGCGGATGTAGCTACCGCCTTTCTTTTTCGTAAGCGTAGCTTACGAGAGAGACCGAAGCTACGCTTTGGCTTATGAAGGCGTCCGCCATGGCGGACGCATTCCAAAGGACTCTTCCCTGTTTTTAGCTTCTATTGCTCTGTTGAATACCTTAATGTATCCTGATGACAACGGGCGTTTTTGCTCGCCTCAGATTGTGTCGCGCCCCTTCAGGGCTTATCGTTGATTGTGTATCAAAACCTTACCCAGGGCGTTGCCCTAGGCTCTTATCTTCCGCGCCTATGGCGCTCGATCCAGGTTATGTCGTGCCCTGAAAGGGCATCATATATAAGCCCAGGGCGCCGCCCTGGGATAATGAAATTCTCCGCCACTACACCAGCCCTGAAAGGGCGAAATATATCGAAGATGCGCCTCAGGCGTATTGCAATTCGTGCACCTGGAGGTTTTCAACAGGGCAAGCTTCTATCAGTCAATTCCATTGTGACGCAATACCCGCCTGCAAAAAAATAATCGAAAAATTGGCTTATATTCGAGAAAGTAATTGACATCCACTCGGTAATTGGATTAAAAACGGGTTTGTAAAGGTAAAGAGCAGATTTGCTCGCTAGCTTGATGCAGAGGAATGAAGTTTGACACCCAAACAGTAATCTTGCGTTCCCCGCATGCCGACTGTTACGTCTAATATAACGTGGGTTCTTGGGATTTCATGGTAATTGTAGGGGCGTTTAATTAAATGCCCCTACATGCCAGCCAGGAAATGGAGACTGTCCCAAGCCAGGACACAACAGATGAAGAATCATAATGTGGAGGCCATTGCAAATCCCGGGGCTGCAAGAATCGTTCCGCAGGAGAGGATGCCCGAGGCAATGAGGGTGTTGTATCCAGGGACAGAGCCTGTACAGAATTTTCAGGCGAAGATGTGGGTAGGCGGTAACGATGAGAATGACGGCGAGTATGAGGACGAGGCAAGAGCGGTGGTTGCGTACCTGCGCTCCATAGATGATCGAATAACTTCCCCAACAGGAGCAGAACAGGACAGCAACACGTATCAGTTGCAGCAGTGGCGCAGTATTGATCCGAATTACACTCCTCCTGACTATGACAATAAGTGGCAACTGAAACAGCTCAGGCTTGACAAAGAGCCGGAAGGCGCCTGTCACCTCCGTAAATCTCGCATTGAGGACGCGGCGACCACGCTCACCTTCTATATTGATGCCGATAAGTTCAAAGACAATAACGGCAACAACTATGAGTATTTCGTGATCTCTCTGGATAAACTGGAATACAAGCTGCACCTCTTATCAAGGTTTGTGACCCATTATCCAGAGCCAGAGGACAATTACACCTATACTCACATTGAAGAAAATCTTCCCCTGGATCTGATTTTCGAACACACAACTTTTGACAAAATAGAAGGTGCGCCCGCGCATCCTGAGAATGACAATAACCCAATAGTAGTCGGTCCGCAAACGCTTCCGGCTTCTGGAGAGGTGACCGTGAACGTTCCAGGCAAATATAAGGACTTGGAGGAGAATCCTGAAGCAAAAATCTACTTGTCTGATTTCGTGATCTGTATCAAACCTCAAGCGGAGTGGTAAACATGTTGCGACG
>CAYVXD010000166.1:0-7863 GCA_964454265.1 uncultured Candidatus Sumerlaeota bacterium
ATATTCAAAAGCCTCCATTAAAAAAACGGAATTGTCGGACAGCCTCTCTGTCCCTTAAATTCCAACGCCGGATTGGCACAACCTGCTTTACCGCAGAAGTGACGTTGCCCTTCGATTTTTCCTCTCGTGTCTCTGCAAGATGCGTCAACTCTACGCTTCAGATTCGAGGGGTTTATCCGCCTCAGGCGAGGTTCACCCGCCTCAGGCGCGGATGGCCTTAATTTAAAGGGATATACCCATTGCGGTAATTGTAGGGGCAGGGTTCCCCCGCCCAGGGCGAGGTTTACCCGCCTCAGGCGCGGAGACAACGCCCCTACATTTCGTCCCGGATGGCCGCATTCACCATAAATTCGTTTTTATACACCATATTTATCCAAACAACGCAGAAACAGCCAATGTCTTTATTTAAATTTACCAGCTTTTTGAGAGATTGACGGATTAGGGTATCTATCAGCCCGAATGGTTCTTTATTGACAACTGGCTGCTATGCGATAGAGTATCATTGGTTCGACCGCCAAGGGAGACATAGACAATTCGATGCCTGGCAGTCAGATTGATGTAATGATCTTTCTCTTTTTACTTCTCTACGTGCCTCTATGATAAACGAAGCAAGATATTGCCAGTCATGCAAGATTTCTCTCGAGCTGCGCTCGCTGAAGTGCCGTTACTGTCACGCGATTCTGGAATATTCGAGCACGGATAAGCAGCTGCGCATCGTTGGATATGCTTGCCCCAAGTGCGGAAGCGTAAATTTGAAAAACGAAACATTCTGTGGCACGTGTGGGGCGAAGCTATCAGGCCGATGTCCATGGTGCCACAATACCATAAACTTCGGCGTCATCGTTTGTCCGGTTTGCAAGCGCAATGTAATGAAGCGCAAACTTGCAGAGGAAACTCGGGGAACCATCGAGAACCTTCAGTCTCAGATTAGCCGGGCCCGGCACGAAAAAGAGGTGCTCTTGCGTCCCTTCAAGGAGCAGATCGCCAAAGGAAACGCTGTAATTGACGATCTGAAAAAGGAGCTCGAGAAATGCCAAATTCGCTTTCCTCTCGTTCCATTCCTTCTGCTCCTTTTGCTCTACAGTGTTATCGTGTTTGTGATATTCCAGGAGATCAAGTCAGCGCTGATCTTCATTGTTGGATACGGAATCTTTATGATCGCAGCCGTGATCTTTGAGTTCTATCGATTGAAGTCGCGGCGTCGAGCCCCGGCATTATCCCGCGGGATTAAAAAGAAACAACAAGCGCTGAACGAGATCATTCTCCAGCAGCAGAAGGCCGAAGAGCAAAGCGAACAGACCAAGATCATTCGTTCTATGGAGCGTACGCTGGAGGAGACTAAACGTAGACTCAAACAGGACCTGGACCGCATGGACTAGGTAGACAATCTTAACAACACGCGGTCACCAGATTTTTCCGGCCACTTATGAACCTCTTGTGCGTTTCAGCCCCGGGGCGTATATGCCTCTTTGGAGAACATCAGGATTTCCTGGGGCTCCCTGTCATATCGGCTGCAATTAACCTCCGCATTTCCATTACGGCTGCCCCACGTCAGGATCAGCAATTCGTCATCCAGATGCCCGACCTTAATGACCGGCAGTCGTTCAGTCTTCAGAGTGATACGCTTCCCTACCAGTCCAATGATGATTATTTTCGCGCGGGTGTGAATGTTCTTAAACGCAAAGGCATTCGCTTTGACAAAGGCTATACATTCACAATACACAGCCAGATTCCGATTCAAGCAGGGGTGTCCAGCTCGTCGGCGCTTCTCGTTGCCTGGGTAAAGATTCTGCTTGAGCTGGCCCGTTCTTCTCTTAAAGACGACCCGCAAGAGCTGGCCATGGCTGCTTACCATGCAGAGGTAACGGAATTCAAAGCTCCTGGCGGCATGATGGATCAGTACACCGCGAGCTACGGCTACCTGGTTTTTCTGAAAACTAAGCCTCCTTTTTCTGTAATGCCAATTCCTGTCACTCTGTCAGGATTTGTTCTGGGCGACTCGCTGGAGAAAAAGGACACACATTCAGTGCTGAGCACGTCGCGTGGCGACGTATGCAAAACCATTCAACTCGTGAAAAGGCGTATGCCATCGTTTGACCTACACCAGACGCCTCTCGAAGAGGCAGAAGCGATCCTGAGCAAGATACGCCCCCGGCTTGCCACCAAACTGCGGGCGAATCTTGTCAATCGAGACATAACCCGTGAAGCGCTCTGTCTGCTTGAATCTGGAGTAGATCGGCCTGAGCTGCTTGGCGCATTGTTCAATCGGCACCATCAGATGCTCAGCGAGGGCCTTGGCGTGTCGACGCCGAAGATTGACCGGATGCTAGAAGCGGCCCGTCATGCCGGTGCGTCCGGGGGAAAAATCAACGGTTCAGGTGGGGGCGGCACGATGTTTGCCTACGCCCCAGGTAAGGAAGAGGAGGTGGCCAAGGCCATCGAGGCGGCTGGTGGCGTAGCCCACATGATTCGCCTCGATTCTGGGGTGCGCGTTGACCACATTGAATAGGCAACGGCTTCGCATTGCAATGTATGGTGTGTACATCAACCTGACTAAGGGCGCTCTATGAAGGGAATAATCCTCGCAGCAGGAAAAGGCACAAGGCTCAAGTCACTCCACGCCCAGTGCCCCAAACCGCTCATTCCAGTTGGAGGGCAGCCAATTATCGAGCGCATCATTCGCTGTTTCCGCAATGCCAGAATAACGCAGCTCATTGTTGTCATAGGCCATCCTGCACTGCAAATTCAGCGCTATCTAGGGTCAGGCGAGGATTTTGACGTATCCATAGAGTACGCTCATCAAAAAATGGCCAACGGAACCGCTAAGGCACTCGCATTATGCGAGCCATTGATACATGACGAACCATTTTTCTTATCATACGGCGACATTTTATGCGCACCACAAAACTACACGCGCATGTGTGCACAGTTTCGGCGCTCTCAATGCGATGCCCTTCTTGCGGTAAACTGGCTGGACGACCCGTATCAAGGTGGGGCGGTTTATTGCAGGACTCAGAATCGAATTGTGCGGATTGTAGAAAAGCCTCGCAAAGGTTCATCAACCACGCATTGGAACAGCGCAGGCTGTATGATTCTTACACCAATTGTGTTTCAGCACATCCAGCGCCTTAAGAAATCCGCGCGCTGCGAGTATGAACTCACTCGTGCGATCGCCTCCATGCTTTCTGCGCATGCGGATATTCGGGCCTATCCTGTTACAGGCTACTGGGCTGACCTCGGCACTCCGCAAGACATTGCTCGTATGAATCAACTATTTCAGGCATCCAAACACGGCTTAACCAAGTAGCCAGCAGAGTGTGTCCGCCACGTGCTCTGATTCCAAGGGGAATAGAGCGAAGGTGACAAAAGACTGAGCCGTCTATTTCCATACATCGGACAGCCAAAAGGCAAGGTGCCAATTTCGTTGACAATCTTGGAAAGCAAATAGTACCTTCCTGTTCAGGTGTATGAGGATTGATAGAAAGACGTTATCTTCGAATCTGGCACAGACCCATGCCAATTCTTCGGCTCATTTAAGAAAGGCAGAAGGCATGGAAAATTTTTCTACAGCTTACAGCGATGCCTAATGGTGATCACACGCATAATGCAAAAACGGACGCAGGGACAATGACCCCAGTTGGCTTGGCTTGAGCAAGGAATCTACTATGGCAGCTGAACATACAAAGCCATACGCTTATCTCTATCCCTTCAAGGAATACTCCAATATCGAGCAGGTATATCCTCTCACTAAAAAGACCGTCACAATCGGGCGTCACGCGGCGAACGATATTACGTTATCCTTCATGGTTATCTCGCGCCAACATGCCCGCATTGAACACACTGAAGACGCGGTGATCCTGACGGATCTCAATAGTAGTAATGGTACCTTAATCAACAACAGGCGCATTCAGAGCAGACCATTGGAGGAAGGTGACGTCATCTCCTTTGGCAATATTGAGTTTCATTACACGCATGAGTCCAGTGAGGAGCGCAAGAAGAAACACGACACCACTATCCAAATGATCTCCTCTGAGCACGACCGCGTCAGCACGATACTGACCACCAAGGAGAGCAGCCAGACCGTTGACCTCATTGAAGCCACAACCAAGGCTCAGGATCGCGCCTCTTTTCTTAAGGCGAGCATGCGATTGGGTACGCTTTACAAGCTCAGTGACCTGCTGCGTACAGTGCCGAATGAGAAAATCATGCTGGAACGTGTAATGGATCTCATTTTCGAAGTGCTGCCAGCAGACCGAGGCGTAATGCTTATGCCGAGTGACGTTTCCGACAAGAACTTTGAGCCGGTAGTTGTGAAACACCGCTCCCCTCCAAGTGAAGATAAGAGCATCCCCATCAGTAGAACATTAATTGAGAAATGCCACAATGAGCAGGTTGCTGTGCTCAGTCGCGATGCGAAACGTGATCCACGCTTTTCAGCGTCCGATAGCATACAGGTTCACGACATCCGCTCGACGATGTGTGTCCCCTTGCTGGCAAAGGATCATGTGCTGGGCGTTCTGCACATTGATACAAAGGAATCGGTCCATGCCTTCAACGAAGATGATTTAACGTTTCTCTCGAGCCTTGCCAATGAAATTGCAGTGTGGCTGAACTACCTGAAACTGCAGGAAGAAATGATCCGCAACGAGCGCATGGCGGCCATTGGCCAGACCATCACGGGCATTGCCCACAATGTTAAGAATATTTTGTTCCTCTCCAAAGGAGGCTCACGTCTGATGGACCGCTGTCTGGAAAATGGGTCACTCGACACGGTTAAGGAAAACTGGGGAATCATCAGGCGTGCCATTGGCAGTATTTCGAACCTGGTTCAGGATATGCTCGATTACTCGCGCACCGACCATATCGAAAAAACCCCGTACGATATAAACGCGCTTATTTGCGATACCTGTAAGACGTTTGAGCAAGAGCTAATAGAAAAGCACATTGAGGTGCAGCTTGATCTCGATGACTCCCTATCCACGTTTCCCATCGATGCGAAAGGCTTTGAGAAGTGTCTCCTCAATCTCCTTACGAATTCCTACGAAGCAATTACTCATCAGCAGGGCAAAATCTCTATCAGCACACAACTGACCCCCGAAAAGGCCCTGGTGATCAACTTTCGCGATAATGGCGTGGGCATTCCCCCTGATCGAATCCACAAGATCTTCTATCCCTTTTTCACGACAAAAGGCTTACGCGGGACAGGTATCGGGCTGGCAATGACCAAGAAGTTCATTGACGATATGGATGGAAAGATTACCGTACAATCTTCGGAAAAAGAGGGGACGACGTTTACAATTACCTTTTACCCCGAAGGTGGCAAAAGAGTAGATACGCAGCCTGAATAGTCCCAGGTATTTGCCTTTTGGCCTTCAGCTTTTTTATTCCTACGACCGTTCTACCTTCATGGCTGGTGCTTAGCTTGCGATCTGCACAATTGCGCTTTAACTACCGAAACGTGCCCTCAGTCTGCCTGTGCCTTGTGGCATTCCTGGGACTGATCCGCACCGCTTGCTTGGCGTCCAGCGATCCAGCCCGCGAGCCCGTGCTCCCGCTCTTCCCTCTTATCCACGCACAGGCGGGCCCAACGGAAGATACGCTGGAGGTAGACCTCTGCTGGCCATTGATAAGCTACCAGCGCCAGCCCCGGCGAACCTACTTCGGCCTCCATCCCCTTTTCTCCTATGAAGCTGATAGAAATCAGCAAAGAAAAACATTCGATTTCCTCTGGCCCTTTTGCCATTACCAGCATGTGCGGGAGAGAGATCGAATTCGTGAGACTCAGCAGGCAACAATCCTCCCTCTTTTTAACTGGCGACGTATCAAAAGCCCTGAGCTTAAGAGTAGAACCTTGACGCTGCTCCCACTCCTCTTTACTGGCAGCCAGGGACCGGGCCAGAGCTACTTCATATTCTTTCCATTTTTCTGGAATGCAAAGCAGGCAAGGATCCCTATTCCCTTTGGTACTCAGGAGCGCTCGTCGTTTTCTGCAGTATTTCCATTCTACGGGCGTTTTGAAAATTTTCTTCGACGCGAGCGTATTCGATTTTATCTCTGGCCTCTGTTCACCACTTCCCGGCGGAAAGAATTTGACTCCGTGAATATCTGCTGGCCATTTTTCGGTATGAGCCGAGGCCCGCAAGCAATTGGATGGCGTGCATGGCCAATTTTTACCTATGGAAAACGTAGCGAAGAGTCGCTGAGGATTTCATACCTCTGGCCCCTTGGACACTATAAACGGGTGAAGCGAGAATCCGAGAGACCCGATAAGTACCATCTCTTCCTGCCTTTCTTCGGCACGCTTCGCCAGGAAGATCGCACCATGGATTTTGTGTTTCCTTTTTATGCACGAGCAACATCCCCAAGCCGGCGTACCCATGCCTACCTGTGGCCTATCTTTTCCAGTACCGAGGATCTCGAGCGTCGCCACAGGCAAATTAATCTGTTCTGGTTCCTGTTCAAATACCGCTGGGGAGAAGACGTGCGCAGCCTCCAGCTCTTTCCCCTCTTTAGCACGATGTCAACACCGGAGCAAAAACAGACCTCCTTGCTCTGGTTGCTGTACAACTACAAATTCAGCCAGACAAGACACTATAGCTCTGAGCGTCGCTATTTCTTCCCATTCTTGATGCATAAGACTAAGACGTGGAGCGATGGCCGCAAGGATTCGCGTCTTATCATTCTGCCATTTTTCAACTACTGGTCTACGAAAGAAGGCAAGAGGACGGTAAGCAGTCTCTGGCCCTTGTGGTATGTCAGTTCGTCTGGAATGGAACGCAATTGGGAACCGCTCTGGCGTATTTATGAGCGCCGCTGCGATGCGGACGGCAGTAAAGAAATCCGAATTCTTGGAAAACTCTACCATTCTGTGGAGACTCCACGTGAGCACTTTAGAGAGCTTAATCTGCTGCTATTTAATCATAGAAGGCAGAATGGAGATACATATTGGAGTGTGCTCGGTGGGCTTTTGGGCTGGACTAAAACAAAATCGGGCTCTGCGCCGATACTTTTTTACCATTCCTTTAAGTGACCGCCGGGTTTAGTGCTTCGAAGCCGTCCTTGACCTTACGAACGACCTGAAGCTCTTTCCAGAGCCTGAAATTCCTTGCATGAGCCTTGATAGTTTCCCTAGTATAGTAGAGTGAAAGTTGTGAAGGTCATAGGGCCAGAGTAGCGCTTTAGATTGTAGGGAGTCGTTAAGACAAGTGACGTCTGCTCTCGTCTCATCTCTAAATCTGCAACAGCGCGATGCCGTGACAACGGTCAATGGTCCCTTGCTAGTCATTGCTGGCGCAGGCAGTGGCAAAACACGCGTGATTACCCACCGTGTTGCATATCTTATTGCGGAGTGCAACGTACCAGCATCGAGCATCTTTGCTGCAACATTTACCAACAAGGCAGCAGAGGAAATGAAGCATCGCATTTTCGCTCTGCTCAGTCTCCCTTCCACCACTCCTCTCGCTATCGGCACGTTCCATTCGCTGTGCGCCTCGATTTTACGCCGTGAGTGCCACAAACTAAACCTCAGCAATCGCTTCTTGATTTGCGATGAAAGCGACCAATTGACCCTTATCAAGGAGTGCTGCAAACTGCTCAAGCTCACACCAGATGATGTTGATCCTCGCCACGTCCAGTGGACAATTAACCAGGCCAAGATTCGCATGCTGGATCCCGCAGAGATTGACGAATTCACACCTGTCGGAGAGTCTGATGTCTATACGCAGCTCTACGAAATCTACCAGCGCAAACTCCGTGAAAATGACGCCGTGGATTTTGAAGATCTGATTCTTTACGTGGTGCGCCTCTTTGAGTCCGACCCTGCGACCCTGACCATGTATCAGAATCGCTACCGCTACCTTTTGG
>CAYVXD010000167.1:0-7700 GCA_964454265.1 uncultured Candidatus Sumerlaeota bacterium
AAGTTATTCAATGCATCAGAGGCTTTCTTGCTAACCTATCTGACAAAGAGCCTTTAATTTAGCAGCTTTTTCAGAGGTTGACGGATTAGGCATCGGATATTTTATGTAAAGGCCAGGCGCAGGGGAAAAGCAGATGAAAATTGTTGTTGCACCCGATTCGTTCAAGGGAAGTCTGACAGCCGCTGAGGCCGCGCGTGCCATGGAGGCGGGAATTCGCCGCGTCTGTCCGGATGCTGATGTGACCCTCATCCCAATGGCTGACGGTGGGGAGGGATTCGTGGAGGCCGTGCTTCTGGCAACGGGCGGGCGTATAGAAACAGCGCGGGTCTTGAATCCAGTGGGAGAGCATCTTGAAGCGCGCTATGGAATTTGCGAAGACGACACCACAGCCGTGATTGAGATGGCAGCCGCCTCAGGGCTTACGCTTCTCTCACCCGAGCAGCGCAATCCATTAATCACGACGAGCTACGGCACGGGCGAGCTGATCTGCCGTGTCCTGGATGCAGGATGTCGCAAGATTCTCGTGGGAATCGGAGGATCAGCCACCACGGATGGTGGAGCAGGAATGGCGCAGGCATTGGGAGCGCGGTTCTTTGGAAGCGGGAATAAAGCGATTGAAGAGCCGCTCGCGGGAGGACGTTTGAACGAGATCGAGCGAATTGAGATGGCAAATCTCGACTTGCGCATCGCTCAGTGTGAGATCGTGGTGGCGTGTGACGTTGACAATCCATTGCTCGGGCCTCGCGGCGCAGCACGCATTTACGGGCCACAGAAGGGAGCAACTCCTGCGCAAGTAGAGATGCTTGAGAAAAACCTCTCGCATTTTGCCCAACTGATCAAGCGTGACGTGGGTCGCGACGTGGGTCGCGACGTTTCCGACATCCCCGGCGCTGGAGCAGCAGGCGGACTCGGGGCCGGTCTGATGGCGTTCTGTGGCGCTACATTGCGGTCAGGCGTGGAATTGATTATGGAGATTGTTCAGCTGGAGAAGCGTCTGCAGGGTGCGGACCTTGTTCTCACTGGTGAGGGGCGCAGCGATGCGCAAACCATATCAGGAAAAGCGCCGTGGGGCGTTGCCCAGGCGGCGAAGCAGGCCGGCATTCCGGTAGCTTTATTGACCGGAGAGATTGGGGAAGGGGCGGAGCAGTTGTATCAACACGGGATTGATGTTCTGTTTCCGATTGTTATTGGCCCCATGACGCAACACGAGGCCATGGCGCAGGCAGGGGAGTTGCTCACGGCGGCAACAGAGCGCCTGTTTCGCATTCTGCGAATGAAGCCTTATTAAAGACTGCCACAGAGACTCAGAGTCACAGAGATTTTAAAACAATAAATCTTTTTGCTCTGTGTCTCCGTGTCTCGGTGGCTTTATTACAGGTACTCACTTCACGAACAGCGACCGCAGGCGCAGGTAGATGGGCCGCCACATAGCCTCGAGAATGATTCGTTTGCTCATTTTCGACTGTCCTTCACGGCGCTCCAGGTACGTAATCGGCTCTTCACCAATTCGAAACTTGCGGCGGTACAGCGTATAGAGCAGCTCGACCAGAAACGAGTAGCCGGAGCTCCGAATTGTGGAAAGATCGAATCCGCGGAAGACGTACGACCTGTATGCGCGAAATCCGCTGGTGCAGTCAACGATGCGCATTCCCAGAATGGTGCGCACATACCAGTTGGCGCACATGCTGATGAGAAGGCGGCTGAACCGCCAATTGCTCACGCGCACGCCATGCACGTATCGCGAGCCGATTACCACGTCGTAGTTCTGGGTCGCCTCGACAAGGCTGGGAACAGCCGCAGGATTGTGCGAAAAGTCCGCATCGAGCGTGACGATGATGTCAAAGCCGCTCGCCAGTGCCCATTGCATACCTTCGATCATTGATTTCCCGTAGCCTTTATCTTTGTCGCGGACAATGAGGTGCACACGCGAATTGTTGCCAAAGCCCGATTGAATTGCCTCCGCTGTCCCATCAGGGGAGCCGTCGTCAACAACCAGGACGCTCAAGGCGAGGGGGAGCGATAGGAGACGCTCTATCAGCGGACAAATATTTTCTTTCTCATTATAGGTCGCAATGAGAGCCAGGATTTTAGGAGAAACTGTCTGACTGGGTGCCTCTGGTTTGTTTTCCGAGCTGCTGCTCATTTATCAGAATCCTAGTATGATTCTCGTGCCTTGCCTCGCAAAGGTATTCATGGCATGGGGTATACAGCAAGACATCTTATGAGTGGAGTTTAGGTTTTTCTCAATAATGGTCAAGAGTTCTTTGGAGGGGCAACCCTCCGCGGCGGGTTGCCCACAAAAATAGGGCAGGCACAAGGCCTGCCCCTACGAATATTGCTTTGTCCGCGTCAGCCTCAATAGTATATTGACCAATAAGAGTCGGCGTGCATAGAAACGGTGCCAGCGAATTTGGCGATGAAGATGTCGTAATCTCCAGCCGAAGTGAGCGGCGTCTCACCACTTTCGCCCGGCCCGAATGTGGCAGTGCTATAAAAGTAGCCCGTAACCAGGGCACTCCCATCAGAAAGAGCCGCGATAGAAGTACCACGAGTATACCGCTCGCTACCGCCAGCCCGCCGTGCCCACGCCAGCCTCCCGTCAGGGTTATATTTGGCAACAAACATGTCATAGAATTGGGGTGCAGTGAGTGCGGTCTCGCCACTCTCACCAGGGCCGAATGTTGCAGTGCCATAGAACTCCCCAGTTACCAGTGTACTCCCTTCAGCAAGCGCGGAGATGCCATAGGAATAATCGTCATCATTTCCGCCAGCCTGCTTTGCCCATGCCAGAGTTCCGTCGGGATTATATCTGGCGACAAAGATGTCAGAACACCAGGAGGGAACAGGAGAGAGCACTGTCTCGCCACTCTCCCCCGGTCCGAATGTCGCTGTGTCCACGAACATCCCCGTCATTAAGGCTCCCCCGTCAGGAAGAGCGGCAATAGCCTGACACCCATCCGATTGGCTTCCACCAGCGCGCTTTGCCCACGCAAGCGTGCCATCGGCGTTATATTTAGCGACAAATATGTCCGTCAATCCTGAAGAAACTAGTGTAGCCTCACCAGGCTCGCCAGGTCCAAACGTCGCCGTGGCATTGAAATAGCCTGTGATCAGCGAGCTGCCGTCGGAAAGAACGGATATACTTTGCGCATGATCACCAACCGAAGAGCTTGAGCCTGCGCGCTTTGCCCATGCCACGGTACCGTCTGCATTGTATCTGGCAACGAAAATATCAGAACCTCCCGCTGAAGTGAGCGTGGTTTCTCCACTCTCACCTTGGCCGAAAGTCACCGTTTCATAGAACGAGCCGGCGATCAGGGCGCTCCCGTCAGGTAGCACGCCAATATCATATCCGTAATCATGGTCACTTCCGCCAGCGCGTTTTGCCCATGCCAGAGTTCCATCAGGGTTGTACTTGGCAAGGAAGATGTCAGAACGGTCCGCTGAAGTGAGTGTGGTCGAGCTGATCTCCCCTGGTCCGAAATTCGTGGTGCCCGAAAAGTGTCCTGTTATCAGAACACTCCCGTCATCAAGTACGGCGATACCACTACCTGTATCCCCATCGCTACCACCAGCGCGCTTTGCCCACGCCAGCGTACCTGTCGGATTGTATTTGACGACAAATACATCGTGGCTACCTGCCGAAGTGAGCGTGGTTTCACCGATCTCGCCGGGGCCGAATGTCGCTGTGCTCGGGAACGCACCAGTGAGCAGTGCGCTACCATCATTTAGTGCAGCGATACTGAAGGCCGAATCCCAAGCGCTACCACCAGCCCGCTTTGCCCACACTAAATCCTGAGCATGCGTCGAAACTGTCAGCGCTAATGCCAATCCAATGAAAATGAATCTGCAGAGTACATTTCGGAGTGTTAGCTTACGAATAAACATTTTCATAACCTCCTTTTCTCCTTTACCGCCAAGCAGGCACAAGGCCTGCCCCTACGAATATTGCTTTGTCCGCGTCAGGCTTAGTAGTATAATGACCAATAGGAGTGTGCACGCGCAGGATGGGCGCCTGTATATTTGGCAATGAAGATGTCATACCAACCTGCAGAAGTTAAAGTAGTCTCCGCGCTCTCGCCTTCTCCGAACACTGCCGTACCGAAGAATTGTCCGACCACCAAAGCGAACCCGCCATGGTCCACGGCAATGCCATAGCCACTATCGGCGGGATCAATTCCACCCGCACGGGTTACCCATGCCAGGGTTCCGTCGGCATTATATCTGGCAACAAATACGTCATGCCATCCTGCGGACGTGAGCGCGGTCTCGCCACTCTCGCCTTCTCCGAATGTCGCCGTGCCACGGAATAGACCCGTGATCAGAGAGCTCCCATCAGAGAGCGCGGCTATTGAATGGCCCTCATCCTGAGTACCGCCGCCGGCCCGCTTTGCCCACGCCAGCGTCCCATTCGGATTATATCCTGCAACAAAGATTTCCTCGCCAACCTTCCAAGGAAGGGTAACTTCACCGCTCTCGCCAGGGCCGAATGTCGCCTCGAAGTTGTAATATCCAGTTACTAAGGCGCCTCCGTCAGACAGCGCTGCGATATCTAAGCCTCTAGCATTTCCCTCAGCCCGTTTTGCCCACGCTAGTGTTCCATTGGGATTGTACTTGGCAACAAATAGACGGCCCGAGGTAAATGTGGTCTCGCCGGGCTCGCCTGGCCCGAACGTGGCCGTTTCCGTGAAGTATCCCGTGACCAAGGAGCTGTGATCATTAAGTGCCGCGATTCCATAGCCATAATCTTCCGAAGTTCCGCCGGCTCGCTTTGCCCACGCCAGGGTGCCGTCCGCGTTATATTTAGCAACAAAGATGTCTTCATCATCTGCAGAAGTAAGCGCGGTCTCGCCAGCTTCGCTTGCCCCAAAGGTCGCAGTGCTAGAAAAATCGCCCGTAACCAGGACGCTCCCGTCAGCAAGCGCGGCAATATCACGGCCCTGCTCTGTACCGCTTCCGCCTGCGCCCTTTGCCCACGCCAATGTCCCGTCCGGGTTGTATTTGGCAACGAAGATGTCATTAGCGAATACTGAAGTGAGCGTGGTTTCTCCACTCTCGCCCGGGCCAAACGTCGTAGTGCCGTTAAAACTTCCTGTGACCACAGCGCTCCCGTCAGGAAGCGCCGCAATACCATTGCCATAATTCCCGGAGATTCCACCAGCCTTCTTTGCCCATGCCAGTGTCCCATCCGGATTATATTTAGCAACAAATATGTCGTACCAGTATGCTGAAGTAAGCACTGTCTCACCACTCTCGCCTGCGCCAAAGGTCGCCGTGCCTATGAATGTTCCAGTGATCAGGGCACTCCCATCAGGCAGCACGGCGATCGCGAAAGCCGCGTCACCATCTCCCATTGACTTTACATCATCGCCGCCTCCAGCCTGCTTTGCCCACACCAAATCCTGAGCATGCACCGAAAGAGTCATCACTAATGTACATGCAATAATAATAAATTTGCAGAGTACATTTCGGAATGTTAGCTTACGAGTAAACATTTTCATAACCTCCTTTTCTCCTTGACCGCCAAGTATCGTATATGACCCCAAATGCTCCTTTGACCGTTTAATTGTCTCCGCGGAACGGTAGGCCAGCCGTCGTCATCAGCCTTGGAGCATCTAACAAAAATGACTATTAAACCACGACGGCACGACGCGCATTCGCTTCAAGCGGACAGATGACATTTCTAATATACTTCTCAAACCCCTGATTTGCTATATCTCCTATCCTGTTAATTAAACATTTATTTATTGATGGGGTCAACAGTTTTTTTTGCGAATTTTTTCATGGTAAAACCTTGTGGGGTTGTGGGGTGGTCAATCAGGTTTGCTAACTCCTGAATAAATAGCCGTGACTTCTACGATATCGGCCAGGCCGCATGAGGGGATACGTCAAGAGCGGTGTACGAGCAGCTGAGCGGCGGGGGAAAATAGAAGAAATTGTTTTGCGCATCGGCGCAGCCTCGGCCTTTTCGCTCATCCAGAGTGTCTAGTGAAAGAGGGGCCAGATGCTGGGTGAGGCGGCGAGGGGGATGAAGCGGTAATCAGTGGTTTGCGTTGTGGCGCTGAAATCATCGCGCATCATGGTGTTCAGGGTGATATTATAGCCGGGGAATCCGCCATTAGCGTAGGCAAACCAGGCTGCGCAGCTTATGCGGTGTGTTCGGCATTCACGCAATCTCATGTACGTGTTCCTTTTTATTTGAACACCATTTTAAGTATTATTGGATATTCCTTGATGGGAACGGTGATTTTATTTTTGAGGCCGTCACTATGAACAGCAAGCAGCTGGGATTTATCTGCGTCCGAAAGCGGATCAATAAGCGTCGCCTCCAGCCTGCCTGCTGAGAATGAGGATATTCCGATTTTTACAGCTTCAGGTGCGCCGTCATCATGAAAAATTCGCGCATCAGTATTTGTCCCACCGGTTTGAAGCTCGTCTTTCGATAAGCTTTCTTTCCATAGCAAAAGGAAATATTGGGTTGAATTCCGCGCGAGCAGAAGAGCTCTGGGGGGTGCGGATACAGGGGCGTCGAACGTCAGCTGAACTTCATTCCCAGCAACAGCCTCTGCAGGAGCAGGCTCACTCTCGCCTTGTTCGCTGAGAGCAGTGGTCAGGGCTTTAAGCGCAAGATACGCAGGCCGAGGAGATTCAGCACCTGCATTCAAGATTCCGAAATTATGTTCCTGATCGCTGGCGTTCGTTCCATCGCAGATGAAATCATACCAATATGTACGCGTTATGTTTTGAGCAAAGTTGCCGCAATAAACGCGCAGCAAAAATTTGGCCTGATCTTCAAGCGTGATATTCGCTGCGTGTCGCCACATAAAGTGGCCCTTTATTGTAGGATAGCCTTGCTCGGTGACGACGAGTGGAAGATCTTTACCGCAGCGCTTCATCGTGTTTCGTAATCGCTCAATTCCGGCATACGTATATTCCGGCAGCAATGGATGACAATACGGATGGATGGCAATAGCATCGAATCGTGCTTGAAGATGGGGAGCAACGAGGTCAACGATTGGCGCCTCCATGCCTGCTGTGTAGATTATAGCTGAAGGGTCCAGTGAACGTATTTTTACTGCTGCTGCATTTGCAAGGCGTGCGTACGCGCCTACCCATCGGCCTCCGCGCCAGTCGCCTCCATATTGCTTGTTCATCAAGAAGGCATTTGGCTCATTCCATATTTCCCACTGATGAATCCTGCCTTTAAAATGATTAACCATAAATTCCACATACCGCAGGAAGTATTTAAATTCACGTTCAGGATTTTCTTTACTCCCAATTCCATGATCAGGATAGTTCGCATTGCCATAATTGAGAATCAGCAGAATTTCGATGCCTTGTTTGAGCGCCTCTTCTACCCATGCCTCTCTGTCTTCCGGTATCTTGAGTTTACGTCTCTTCCGCTCAACCCAGGCCCATGATATTTCGTCTCGTAAATGCCGAATTCCAGCTTCACGCATTAGCGTGATAGGCTTTTCGCACCGCCCCGAAAAATGCACACATACTCCAATACTATCCAGAAATTCATCCACCGGTTTTATGCGAACATTGAGCACTACTTCTGATTTCGCGGAATTATTTTCTTGAGAACTGTTCATGGCAGAAGCCTCAACGGAAGATTTTATATCATCGGCAATTACATTTCCGAGAAAAATAAAGGCAAACACTAAAATTCCATAGAATACTCTCAGAAGAAGTTT
>CAYVXD010000168.1:0-7619 GCA_964454265.1 uncultured Candidatus Sumerlaeota bacterium
CCCCTTGTGGATCGGCATCTCCAGTCATTGCCCAACCTTGCTTCCTCTCCCCTTGCGGGAGAGGATGGAGGTGAGGGGGGATCATTTCTTGAGCAAAATGCTGACTCATTTAAAAAAGAGCCGATTATGGTGCGCCGTATGAGCTGGGAGTTTCACAAGACTTTACCGGCTACTCCCCTTTGGCAATTTCTTCATTTACCGCACGAATCTCTCCCATCATCTCAGGTGTTGGCCCTGGATAGCGAAATATCAACGCACCATCTGCGCCTCCTCTGTGCGCCGCAAGAATTCCTTCACGCAACTCACCGGGCCGCCGCTCTTCCACCAGGTGGCCAAACCCCGAGTACAGCTTGCATTTCCCCTTAATTTCTTTCACTCCCTCGCGTGTGGCCTCTTCAATCCAGCTAATTGGACGACCCCATTGCACGGGCGTGTAAATCATTGTGCAGAGATGATCCATCTGATCTGCAAATGCCGGCCAATCCTGCAGCACATTCTTGCGGGAAATCTCGGGCGTGGGAAACACGGCAGCCGACAGCTTGAACCGCGGGTCAAGATGCTTGCGAATCTCCTGTACCTCCTTCACGATCTGCTGGTACCGCCACTGCTTCCAATCGAGCAATTGCGGGTTGCCCGTTTTCAGCTCAATCTCTATGGGATCCACACCCTTCTCTTCATAATAAAGCCGACGGCAACGATCGCAATAACAGAAGCTATACCCGGGCACCTCTTCGCGCTCGTATTGGCGGCGGCCTTCAATGCGAAAAATATCCGGATAACGAATGAAATCAAGATGCAGTCCATCTATGTCGGGATTCTCTATCAGCTTCGCAATGCGATCAAGCTGGTAGCGACGAAATCCCTCACTGGTCGGGCACATCCAGGGATACGTTCCGAACAGGTAGGAATCCACAGAGCTGACTCCATTCTTATTCACAACGTACCAGTCCTTGTGGTTGAGCATGAACTCGCGATTCATCAGCTCACGTTCCGGCTTGTTGTTGTTCATCCAGGCATGAAACTCGATCTCATACTTATGCGCAGCATCAACAAACCGCGCATAATCGTCTCGATTCAAACGCTCAACAAGAGGCCAGATCTTGGAGCTGCCCACTTCCGCCATGCGCTTGCACATCTCGTCATAGTCATCGCGAAACCGCGGCGCCATCCAGAAACCTTTAAAAAACATTTCCGGCCGGGTGCGCTGGCTAATACGCTTACCAAGCGCCTCGATCGCTCCCAGCCCAACCGTAGCCAACGAGACCATTCCAGCGCCCGCTGTCTTGAGGAATTCTCGCCGTGTCTGCTTCATGTGTTTTTCCTTGCCTTTGGTTAGTGTCCCTGATTGCGGTGCCAATCCAACGTGATCCCGCGCTCCCCTTCCAGTATCTAAGGATATACACAAATGGCGGGAAAGGATGGGAGTCGAACCCACCAACGGTCGTCTAGACCGCACTAACTGGCTTTGAAGGCCAGGGGCACCACCGGGCACTAGCCTTTCCCGTTCCTTACGCGAATCGCCTCGCCTGGTGTCATAAACCACGTCTTCCTACTATGACGATTCACTCTACACCTGTTACCGACACCCATTTCAAAAATCAAGCAGAATCGCACGCTCCCCATTGAACGGCCTGCAATATCCATCCATGTTGCTTCTGGCGAGGTCAACACGATCCGCGTTAGAAAAATTAGCTTGCAATGAGCAGGGCAAATTTCTAAATAAACAGAAACTCGGAGCTCTGATTCGTAATTATGATTACGTGTTTTAATACGAATGCACCTTAGGCGCATTAAGAATTCACAATGTTGGGGCGGGGCTACTCCCCTATGGGCGAGGAGACCTCGCCCCTACTACCGTCGTGTACGTTGTGTCGTAGTGGTTTATACGCCTTAGGAGCATTAGAATTTCATTTTGATAGTGTCTCTTAGTCATACTAGAAAAGATTGGTCGAATATGGAAATTAAAGCCATTGAGATTCGCAATGGAACGCGCCTGGAGATTGATGGCGACGTGTTCATTGTGACTCAATTCCAGCACTTCACACCTGGCAAAGGTCGCTCAGTAGTACGAACAAAGCTGAAAAGCGTGACTACCGGGCGCGTCATTGATAAGACGTTCACTTCCAGTGAAAAGGTGACCAAGGCAGACCTCGAGCTGCGCAACATGCAGTATCTCTATAAACACGATCCGCATTACATCTTCATGGATTTGCAAACTTACGAACAAATCGAACTTCCGGATGAACTGTTGGGCGATGCGGTGAAGTATCTTAAGGAGAACGAGCAGGTAAACGTGGCCATGCACAAAGGCAGACCGATTGGCATTGAGTTGCCTATAAAGGTTGAACTTCGGGTAGTCCAGACTGTGACAGGGATTAAAGGCGATACCGTGTCAAGCCCAACCAAGCCCGCGATCCTCGAAACCGGCTTCGAAGTTCAGGTTCCCATGTTTATCAACGAAGGCGATATCGTCCGCATTGATACACGCGACGGCTCATACGCAGAGCGTGCATAGACCATACCAGGCGCCATCCCTGAAGTTATCCAAGACATCCACATGATCCGGCCTCCGCATTTTCCGCGGAACTTGTACAACCTGACGACGGCAACCTTGCCGGCGGCGCACCAACCTACTGAATGCGAAACAAGGGCTTTTCGCTGCCAGGGAATATCGCTGCGAACAAACAAAAGAAGACGAGCACCATGGTCACAAACGCCACAAGGCCATACCATCTGACAGGATTTCGGGTGTATGCAAAGGAACGGGCTGTCAGGATATCCCAGAAACTCCAATCGCGGTTTCTTACCATCAGCAGCACAAAGACAATTACGCCGGAACCAGCGCAGATCACTACGGCAATTACTGGCGACACGGCGATCATCTATATTTAGCCCTTATTCCGTACTGCTAGTAAAAACTACCCTCAAGCAGGCCGCCAGTCTGCGCCTCCTGTGCCCGAGCCGCGCGGGATTCATTGCGCGAGGTTACCAGAATAGCCGAGGTTCCCTCAACCGGACATTTGGTCTCGCAAATGCCACAACCGATGCACTGTTCTTCAATCATGTACGGCTGCTTAATCACCTTATGGTGCCCTTGATCATCAACGACCTCAGTGGGCACTAATTTAATCGCCTTAGGCGAGACTGGACACGCCTCCTCACACACGCTGCAATCCTGCAAGTCGTTAAACGGTATGCAGCGATTTCGATCAAAGTAAGCAGTTCCAATGCACGTGATCTTTTTTGCCGGCAGTGAGAGCGCCTCAATCGCTCCTGTGGGGCATACGGTTCCGCACAACGCACAATCATAAACGCAGTACCCCAGGCGCGGAACTACGATTGGCGTCCAAAGCCCTTCCATCCCAGACTGGAAAAGCGCCGGATGCAGGGCATTTCCCGGGCAAACCCGCATGCACTCCCCGCACCGAATGCATTTCTGAAGAAATTCAGACTCTGGCACTGCGCCGGGCGGTCGGATGAGAAACTCACTGGCGATAATCTTGCGTTGGCCCACCCTGAACAGAGGAAAGACAAGGATGGAAATTCCCACAGTCTTGATAAATCCGCGACGGCTCAGGTCAATCGCTGTATCGTGCGCAACGCCCCGACGCGGTCGTGGAGAAAAGTGAATAGCATCCACCGGACAGATAGCCTGGCATTCCATGCATAGAACGCACTCGCGATGATCAAATAGCTCTGCCGGCTCTTTGATTGACCGCATCCGGCATTGCTTCTCACAGAGCCCACACTGCGTGCACTTCTCATCTACACGGCGTCGCACCACACCTACCTGCCCCACGTATCCATAAAATGCACCCAACGGGCAGACGTATCTACACCAGAATCGCTTGCGCACGGCAGTAAGCCCCAGCACGAGCAGAAACAAACAGAAGTATAGAAAAGCGTTCTGATAATATGGCTCCGAGAAGGTCAATACCGTCCGCTTAAGAAAACTATACGCCGGCTCGGAGACCCGGTTTACCACCGGCACATTGTACAACGGGTCCAGCGCACCGCGCACGAGCAGCTCGCTATAAGGAAGCAACGAGTACGTGGTGCTACGCATCATAATTGTAATTGGGTCCAGAAAGCCCACCAGGTTCATACCCAGCAGGGCGACCAGGAGAAGTGCCAGCAGGACGTAGAACTTAACGCTGTGGGCTGTTTTGCCCGATGGCCGGCCAGAGCCTGGTCGTGGTCTGACGACATGCGCCAAGGCATCAATACACGTCCCCAGGGGGCAGACCCATCCGCAAAAGTATCGTCCGAAAACCAGGGCGAGTCCCACCAGAACGAGCATCGGCAAATAGTCTATTGCAATGATCTGCTTGGTTGAGGCAACGACGGATAGAAACGTCAGCGGATTAGAGGTAAAAAACAGGTGGGCGGGAAACGGCGAGCGTATGTCATAGACGGTATCAACAATTTTGGCCTGCGTGTTGATGACCAAATAGATAAAAAATGCGAGGAATAGAAGTTGAGACGCCCGACGCAGATGAATCATGCTGCCTCGACCTTTTTGATCTGCAATTTCTGCAAATCAATCTCCCCAAGCCCATATTCCTTAGCCAGCACCAGGTATTCCAATTGCTCCGGCTTCAGGCCAAATAACGTAGATCCGTAAGCATCAACAGCCACCTGGTTCGTGCCGGCAATACACTTGCCTTCGAATTTAACGTCCTGCAGACTCCCACCTGTGGGCCCGTTGCGCACGAGGATTCGATAGGCGTCCAGTACCGTGAGCCGTGGTTTAAACTGTGTGCCAAGGTCGGCAATAGCGCGGTGCAGCTGCGTATGAATCTTTCCCCGATTCCCACCGATGACCCCCATATGGTTCTTCAATGCCATAGTCAAGCCTGAGCTATTGTGATGCTTGGCAATGGGGACATTGATCAAACAGTCGCACTCAAGAACTTCGCGATAGACTGGCCATTGCTTCAGGAACTTTGCTTCTGAAAATCGCACCATGGTAAAAAAGCGATCGTCCATAAACTTAACCTGGGCACCTGCGGCTTTTGCCTTGTCTTCAATGCCACTGCGTTTATAGCAGCTCATTGCATTGTTGACCGGATTGTCGAAGACCTTCACTACCTTTGCTCCGCTTTCCAAAGCCAGCCGCACGACCGCAGCCACGACATCAGGATTCGTATTGGCTGCCTGGACTGGCACTCTATCCCATCCGATATTCGGCTTGACCACCACAATGTCGCCCGCCTTGACATAACGACTCATGCCACCAAGATGTTGAATCGCAGCCCTGACCAT
This sequence comes from uncultured Candidatus Sumerlaeota bacterium, assembly GCA_964454265.1. Taxonomy (GTDB): domain Bacteria; phylum Sumerlaeota; class Sumerlaeia; order MWCT01; family JAUWMI01; genus JAUWMI01. The sequence continues at coordinate 5,266 of CAYVXD010000168.1, forward strand.
GGCTGCGGGGTCTTTCCCCTCAGCTACCACAATGTCCGGTATCGCAGTCGTTGAGGTTTGCGGCACTGTAGTCCCTTCCGCACTCACAATTTGTTTGGCAAAGGTCTTAGGAAGGAAGCCCAGTGCGGCTGCGCCTATGCCGATCCGCTTAAGAAATTCGCGTCGCGAACATTCATTTTTCATACGAATACATCCTTATTCTTCCGACGATTCAGTTGTTAATGAGAGCACTAAATAGCTTACAGATTTTAAATCTCTCGCAAAGGCATCAGGAACGCAAATTTCCCATTTTCTTTGCGACTTTGCGGCTCTGCATGAAGCTTTTAAGTCATACAGCGACACAAATATGGTGGCCTGAGCAATAGTTGCAATCAGCTCGGGTATTCATCCACAAACATTGTCTCATTCATACTGCCGGTACGATAACCCTGGAGGTCAAGTGCAATGTAGGTAAATCCCACGTCTCTGAACTTATATAAAACAGCCTCACGAACGTCGGGCTCGAGCAGAAAAGCGAGGCTATCAGAGGGCACTTCGATGCGGGCGATGACGTCATGGTAGCGTACGCGCAGTTGCGGCAAGCCCAGCCGCGCGAGAAACTTTTCTGCTTCGCCTACCATTTTCAAACGCTCGCGGGTAATCGCTGTTCCGTAAGGAAAGCGTGACGAAAGGCAGGCGCACGACGGCTTGTCCCAGTTTGGCAAGCCCATCTCACACGCGAGCTCCCGAATTTCGGCCTTAGTCAGGCCACAGGTCTTTAGCGGACTCACCACGCCAGCCTCTTGCGCCGCCTTGATGCCGGGGCGAAAGTCGTCCAGATCGTCATAGTTGCATCCGTCTATGATGACGGCAATGTTATGCGCTTCAGCCAGCTGGCGCAAGCGTCCGAAAAGCTCTCTCTTGCAAAAATAACAGCGCTGCGGCGTATTGTTGGCAAACCCGTCAATCTCTAGCTCGGAATACTCGATAACCTGTACATTAAAATTCTGCTGCTGAGCGATCTCCATTGCTTGGCGAAATTCTTCTTCCGACAGTGTCTCGGATTTCGAGGTAACTCCGAGTACTTTCTCGCGCCCAAGCGTGTCAGTTGCCACCTTGAGAAGCAATGTGCTATCCACACCTCCAGAATAGGCAACCAACGCTGTGCCATACTGCTTAAATGCCCCTTGTAAGGCCGTCAGCTTTTCGCGTTTTGATTCCACCGTTCTTGCCACCTTTTGCTAGGTTCTATATATAGAACAATAAGCAACTTGCCCGACGCGCGTATGTACGGAATATTACAAAACCAGAAATTCCTTCACGGTCTGAAAGCGCAATGTCCTCTATTGGTAGAGAAACCATAATGCTACGTTGGACGATGGCGCAAGAATTGTTAGTCCCACCGGATTGCTTTCATAGCCATCCACTGCCACCACAACGTTCCCGCTGGCCATTCCCTCAGTTACCCGAAAAATAATTTCCCGTGATGTCCAGCTCTCCACTGTGGAAACCGGCACTCCGTTCAAAAGCACCTGGCTGGTGCCCTGGGAAGCTCCTAAATTATAACCGCGAATCGTCACACGATCTCCATATGTTGCCTGAGAGGTTGACAGCGACGTAATAATCAGTGTGGTTGGCGGAACACCGAACTGCCGGATAATGTCGTCGCTACTTTTCATCCCATCCGGCCCAAGGCTAACGATAGCCCACGCATCGAAGACGTCGCCATACAACTCTTGCGTAATGCTCATGGACGGCGGCCTAACCAGCCCGGCAGGAGAGAACAGATAATACGGGTGCCACCAAAAATCGAGCAGCGTGCCCGGATCGTAACCAGCACCCGACACCGTGATACGCTCAGGTGCAAAGCTGACATATGGCCCCCGCCAGAGGTGCGGTAGATGCGCCAGGTCCTGGCGCTCCGGCTTAAAGAATCCCGTGGCGAGATCCAAGACTGCCGTGCCTCCCCCTTCCCCAATGTAGTCAAACCAATAGGTCACGTCAGGTGATAAGAGATCATTCAGATTCTCAATAGAGACGTAGTAACTCGTATCAATAAATACGATAGTCTCAGCATCAACCAGAATTGCCATCTCCAGCTCAGTAAGAGAGAACGCCTCCTTCGCGCCCTGTGGAGAGACACTCTCACTGGTAGTACCGCAAAACCCGCCACTGCCTGCAAAGCACATAGATAATATGAGCCCTGCAACGCAGAGCCATACGCAGGAGCATAATCGCATGTAAAGAACGCCAAACAATCGAAACCCTCCCTGGTACGATGGGTTAACACGATTTATATGTACCCATTGGTAAGGGTTCAAAATTTTAAAACCCTACTTCATCCTATAATGAATTTATTTCTTTCCGATCAACGC
>CAYVXD010000169.1:0-7581 GCA_964454265.1 uncultured Candidatus Sumerlaeota bacterium
AAGTGCTGTACGATGTGGTTGATACGGTACGCCATAGCATCCATGAATATAAAGACACTCCATGGCGCAGCTGATGGCCATACGGAGACTTCATTTGGCTACAAACTGCAAGAGACGACATCTTAGCACTAACCTGCTCCATGCCGCAGATCCCGGCAAGCTCTGGTGGATAGGTACCTTTCCACTGCCGAGACCATAATCCTAAAAAGACCTCATATCGTTAAGACGCTATCATTGAGCAGATCTGCGCTACAATCAGCCCGAGTGGTGTGCCCAGAAACGCTCCAAACACTGCCAGCAGAAGCCCAAATGGCGCCATGGAAGGCTGATATGCTGCTGCTACGACAGGGGCCGACGCTGTGCCTCCCATATTAGCCATACTCCCTGTCGCAAGCAGAAATAGGGGTGCGCGCAAGAGCCGCGTCCCCACTGAGATGAAGACTATATGCACAATTACCCATACTAGCCCCACGAGAAAGAACACTGGCACTTCTGTTACAGCAGTAAGGTCTGCCTGAGCACCAATTGAGGCAAGGAGCAGGTACAGACCCGTATAGCCGAGCGCGCTCGCCCCGCAATACTCAATCTTTCGTGCCGGCGTAAATGATAGCAATAAACTCAATCCAGTAATAATCAGAATGCCCCACGTATACGTATTCACCACTTTACCCAACGGCGGTAACTGCCTGCCTAGCACCATGCATATTGTGCTAACTGCAAACGCAAATCCCAGCATCAGCGTCATGTCTTTAACAGTGATGGGGCGCCGTTTTGCTGCGATCGCCTCGAGCTCAAGGTTAATCTCCTCTATGGCAGAACTGTCGGCTTTGTTCCAGCGGTCTATCTTATCTTGATAAGCGGAGAACGCGATGAGGATGCCCAGCCACGAATAGCAGATGACCGTGTCGACAACGATGAGCGGCCCAAGAATGCTTGCTGGGGCATTCACGCTTTCCGCAATGGCCAGAAAGTTGGTGCTCCCCCCGATCCAGCTTCCTGACAGCGCCCCAATGCCAGTCCAGGTATCTGGAGGAAGCCATTGATGAAATATCGCAAATCCAATGACCCCGCCCAGCATGACACCCAGCGTCCCGCAGAGCATTACAAAAATGGCCTTCGGCCCCAGTCTGAGGATGAAGCGTACATCCGTAGGCACCAGTAATATTACCAGTACTGCGGGAAGAATCATTTTCCGCATCCATCCATACAAAGGGTTCTCCGCCGGTGTAATCCCCAACGTTGTGCCAATCATAGGAATGAAGTAAGTCCAGATCAGGGGAGGAAAGAACCTGAAAAATTTAGATAGCGCCTTTGTCTCGCCCAGCCAAAAAATCATAGCCACAACGCCACTGAAATAGACGAAGATCGTCCACGGGTCTGTCAGCAACGGCTCGTGAAACAGCATCATCTCCTCCTCGGTTTAAGTGTCAGTTGCTACCAGTTGTAATCTTAATCGTAAGGACAGATTATAATCTGTCCCTACCATAAAAAGAGACGTAGTCAAACAGCGCAGGCGCAGGCAGATATAACAGAACATCCGACCGCGGAATGCCACGCCTCCTTGGTTTTAAACAGCCTCATTTTCAGACTGTCAACAATTAATGTGAAGAAGCAGTCGGCGATAAGAGCAAGGTATGGAAATTTCGTAGGGGCAATTCATGAATTGCCCCCTGCAAGAGGATGGTAAACAAGGCATTCCAGCCAAAAGATTTTCCTTACACTTCGTATCAATTAACGTCCTGCAGGCGCATTAACATTCTATTTTGAGATGGATCTCAATGGCTAATCTATGCAGACTCTTCACTTCGTTCAGAGTGACAAATGGTGTCATTCTGAGGCGCAGCCAAAGAATCTCTCACAACAGATTCTGTGGTTGCATGGAAGACCTTTTTATGGACTGTCCTTACAACCAGGCATTGCGATAACTTGGAAAGTAAACTAAAGGGCTTCCTGTTAAATAATGTTTCTTGCAACTGTGCGGAAAGAAGAAGGATGAGAAATCGGCGAAATTCGGTCCGCTAATCAAAAACCTTTCGCGATATCAAAATGTCGCCTCCGCTAATGTTGCCATTGGTCGGATCGTAAACGGTGTTGCAAAAGGTTGCCCCGGAGCGATCATCAGCTATCGAGAGCAGATCCAGGTCCAGATCCTCATCGGGTCCAGCGCCAGCTAAGACCCATGCTCCAAATTGTTCAAAAAGAGGCCGACATTTCTCCTCTGGAATAGGCGAAAGCCCTGGTTTCAAATTTACGAAGACGTAAAACTGCTCCTTATTCAGAGAGAATGGGTCTTTGGGAAGTTGAGTAATGTAGGCAAACGGGGTGGTGAGTCGCGAAAGCTCGGCTGTCCCTTGCCACTTATTGCCGGGCTGCGGGAGCGAAGTAATCGGCGGGTAGGCACTGTTATCGGCTGCATAGGATTCCAGAGTCTTTGCCAAAAGAACTATATCGGACTTAACAACAGCGACCTTGGAACGAAGCTGCGCATCCAAGAAACTGGGAATTGCGGCCATTAAATGCAGAATTATTAGCACTGATGCCACTATAATGCCTGCTTTAGCCCACCCCTTTCCTGTGAGTCTGTCCTGCCTACGATTAATCTCGCGTAGGGCAGCAATGCCTAAAAAAATCGCCGCTATCCCGCTGAAAAATCCAATGAATGGGACAATGGCAAAAATTCCCAATATTAAACTAATAACAGCTGCTGCACTGGTACGTGCGGCACGAACTGCGGCTGCTTCGGGCAACTGTGCCCCACATTGAGGACAAGTTTTCCCCACCTCAGCTCCACATTTTGGACAATTCATCTTTAAACACCACGTTCAGTCATGCCTCGAGACAAAACCTCAATTATTCAGGTTTCGCATAGGTAGCCGTAAGCTGCAGCCACATTCCGCTACATGCGAAAGTCGTCAAAGTACTTGGGAAGGAAATCTTTCTTTAACCACCGAAAATAATGGCATCCTATCTCAATGTTTTTCTCCGGATCAAAGACGTCAGTCTCATAATCCCAATCTACGCCCAGCCGCTTAATCGTATCTTCCCAGTCTTCAGGCACAACCTGCATCAAACCACGGGCAGTATTGGTGACGTCACGAGGATTAAAGTTTGACTCTTGCTTGATGACTGCCTTAATGAACGCTGGGTCATGCCCATACTTGCGGGCGTATTTATAAATGAGATGGTCGTAGGGGGTCGAACCCAGATCTTGTTCCATGTACGCAAGCACTTTGGGCACGTAGTTGCGCGTTTCGCCATAAGGTACATTGCCGCGATAGACAAGGACCTCGCGCGGTCCAGCATTATATGCCTGCAGCAGAATCGAAAGCGAGCGCTGACTGGCCGGGACAGACGCCATTATTGGAGGCTCGACGCGTGCCATGCGCTCGTACATGCGCGCACGCGTCACCTCGCGTTCCAACCGACTGGCATCATACTCGGGAAGCCGAAAAGCGGTTAGCTTTGGCAACAGAAGCACTGATGCGCCCGAGAGCTTCTGCAAGGTGTCCTTGGCCACAGGATTCGTCGGATCCGATGCCAGGGCTAGCTGAAATTCGCGCTCGGCTTTCTGCTTGCTTCGATAATGTTGCAGCTCGTATTTGGCCATCACAAGGTGAGCATTAGTAGACCCGGGATTCAAATCCAGTGCCTTTTGCAGAAATTCCGTTGCCTGGGTATAGTCAATGCGATCCATGGCAATCTCCGCCCGATAGCAGTAGACTTCTGACAACTTGATCTTGATCTCCTGGCTGTACTTGCCCTCAGGAAACTGCTCCAGAAGCCTCGTGTAGAGCTTTGCCGCATCGCCATAATTATTCTCCGCAAATGCCTCGTCTGCTGGTGCGATCTGCTTTTGAAACTCCAGCTGGCGCACCCTGGAAATCCTGCGCTGAATATCTGCCTTGTCTGGCGACAACGAAAGCGCCTCTTGATAACATTCCACCGCCTTGCCGTAAATCCCTGCGGAGGTCAGCCGATCCCCGAGAGCAATCAGATTGGTCAAACGGTCAACCCTCTCGACCCTCTGCACTTGCGCTTTCGATATATTCAGGCTCACGCTGCCGACAAGTATCGTGTAGTAATTCTCAGTCTCCTCAATAATTTGGCCTGAGACGGTCTGGCCATCTGTGAGAATAAGTTCATCCCCATGGACAGAAAAGCCCAAACACGCAAATAGAAGAAAGAGAACAGTGCTTGTGACGAAGGCTACTTGCCGCCTGTGCTGTATGCACCACCTCATACGTTTGAAACCGAATCTCACTGGATTGGGTAGCTCCAGCGCCAGCCAGTACGCGTCTTGCCAGCACCGGTTAATTCAATTTGGCAATATTCCGCGATGCGGTTTCGGCAGGTTCTCCCACTGGTAATATATCGCACAAAGCCACTTTCCTGTCGCCCGCATCTCATGCCTTGTTTCGCCAATACCGCATCATATAGAGATCCAAGGCATTAAAGCCTGGGCAAAATGGTTCTATACGCAACTTGGTATCATTTCCGCAAGAATAAATTTCCACATCTCAGCACAATTTGAAGGATATACAGTCTTTTCTATTGATCTTCGCATAAGTAATGGTACATTTGAAAGCTTAGCGATCGCGTAAAAATCGGTCTTTCAGGGGCATTGGGCATTTCTCGTGGTGTCCTAATCTGATTTATTGTGTTCTGTTTGTTTTTTGCAGGGCTGTTATATTTAGCGCCCTTCCTAATACTTTTGCCTGGCCAAAATGCTGTAGGGGCGAGGTCTCCTCGCCCATGGGCGGGGTAACCCCGCCCCTACGTCCTGACCGCAGGGATTATCCATTATTGGGTTTAGATTCAATATAAAATAGTCTCTCTGTGGCATTCTTCAATCAAAACAGGACACAAGGGCATTTCTTTATTTATGCGAAATTCGATAAGATTTTATTATGCCGGCGCCCCGGGCTGCACTTTGTGCGCGAACCTAATGGTCTTCTGCCAGGAGGCAACAATGAGGGCGATGCCAAGCAGCTTGAGCAATAACAGGCACGTGAAACTGTCAATGATTCCCAGCGCCGGAACCAAGACGACCCCGGTGATCAGCGCACCAAATGCGGCACCCAGATGATCTGCACAGTCAATTACGCCTGCGGAAAAGCCAATCCGTTCCTTGCAGAGAATAAACAATTTCCCAATAAGCGGAAACTCCGCACCTGTCAGAAAGCCTGCGCCTGCCACACAGACATAAAACAGCACCTCAACAAGGCCCCAGCGCATTAAGGCGATTTCTGGATTCGTCACTACCGGAATAAAAAGAATCAGCGCGAGCAGGAAACCCAGCATCACCCCCTCGATGCTGAGTAGCGCGCGCAGACTTCCCCTGAGCGTTTGCGGCAGAACACGCGTGATCACAAAACTACCCAGCGCCAATCCAACCATAAACAGCGCTACAATAACCCCGATTTTCTGGTATATATAGCCGAAAAGGTTCTGAAAAAGATCAATCATAATTATTTCCGTCGCCATGCCGAAAAATCCCGTAGCCGCAATCAGAAAAGTAGCGTTAAACTTCACGACCGCCTCTGCTGAAGGCCGGCGAATCGCCAGATACGCCAGCCGCAGAATCCCAAACGCAGCAATAGCCACCAGTATGTAGTGCAGCCGCAGATTCATGATCGCCTGAAAAAGCCAGTTTGACTTGATTCCGGAAAACCGAGCCCACATTACCAGATTGAAAAAGTACGTTATTGGATTCAGATCCGTATTGATCGGCACGTAAGGCAATGCTGATCTGACAGCATTGCGCGTCAAGCTTACCTGAGACGGTTGCAACAAGCTGTAAAAATGATATTGGGAGAAATACTCGGTTGAAATGCCGTGCGACAAAAATCGCTGGCCCAACTCTTCAATATCGGTTGTGACGATTCCTTCCCGGGGCGAGGCAAAGAGATAAGCAATAGTGCCTGGAGTTACGATGACGTCGCGAAACACGCTCCTCAGAGTCTTATATAATGATCCCACGTAGTTTGTGACTTCTCGGCCAAAGTAATTCACTGCCGAGGTAATGGACGTGCTGACTACGCCACGATCGCTCAAGATGGCATGCACTTCTTTAAAGAACTCCCGTGTATAGAACCGATTAATCCCCGCTGTGGATGGCTCTGGCAGGCTGAGGATCACCACATCGTAGCGATCCTGTTCATCACGAATCTCCGCTCGTCGCAGCTTCACAAACAGGCGGCCGTCCATATGGTGAATCTGAACACGCGGATCCTCTAATGCGCGCTTGTCCGGTGCAGGTAAGTACTCGCGCACGAGCGAGAGTATCTTCGCATCCATCTCAACGTAGTCTATTCGCTCCAGCGGGTAGAGCAGGAGATGTTTAACTAACTCCTCGTCTCCACTGCCAATCAGAAGCACGCGGCGGGGATCTGGATGTTCTGTCATGATGAAGTGAACTTTGCTTGCTGCGCTGTAGTCATCAGGGAATGAACTGATAAATTCTCCATTGCTCATTAAACTATATTGCCCCGCCTGATATGCCAGGCTCAGGTGCTGATATTTACTGTTTACTGAAGCCACATAGCGAATGCCCGGACCCATGGCTTTCCATCGTAGATGCTCAGCCCAGCGCTCCACTCCTTTGTGCAACCCCGTTGCGAGAAACACCAAACATATACCCGAAACAAAGATCGAAAAAGCCAGTGTCCTGCGCAGGACAGTGCGTTCCACAAATCCGGCAATGCACACACAATTCAGGCCGACCAGCAATCCCATGAGTATCACCGTAGTGTATGCGTACAGATGCACGACGAAAACAAACGTGAATACAATGCCGCCCGCGATACCGCCCACCGCCTCGAGGTAATAGACTGTTCCGATACTTTCGGCATCGCCAGCCGTGCACTGCGCAAAGTAACGGCAAAAGAGCGGGAAGGTAATGCCTGTGATCACACTGAATGGCAAAACATGGGTCAGCGCTACAGCGAAGAATGGAAACAGTGGAATGTATTGGCTCGCAGGAATCTGAAGCGTTGTCCGGATGCTTCGGATTAATGCAATTTCAACAGGTACTACCAAACACTGAATCAGCAGCAGGCAGATAATGGCCGCAAGCAGATTGTGGAGCCGATCCGCGAGCTGCGCCGCCAGAAGCGCTCCAAGCGTAATCCCCAGAAACCAGCAGAAAAAGATGAGACCCAGGAAGAGCTCATTGCCGTTAGCCACCACCAGAAACTCGCGCAGAAAAATGATCTGCGTGATGGTCGCAAACGCTCCGAAGAGGATTATCGCTTGACTGAGGATGAATCGTCGTCTAATAGTCATGTGCCATTAGCACAAATGCAGAATGTTAAGGGCGCACAGTCTTATGCCACCAACGTATACTGTCCAGCATAGCAGTCGTCATTCAGCGCAGACCAGCCAGACTCATCTAATTGAGGGGTCGGGGAGTTTTCCCTCCGACCCCTCATCCCGACCCTGAACAAAGTGAAGGGGAGGGATCTCCTTTCAAGCCATTATAGAGATCCATCCACTTCGGATTCATTGATTCTATTAACCTTATTTTCTTTTCACGTCTCCAACCCTTTATCTGACGCTCTCTACGACGAGCACTTACTATAT
>CAYVXD010000170.1:0-7385 GCA_964454265.1 uncultured Candidatus Sumerlaeota bacterium
CCAGGAGCATCAAGCGCCGCATCAGCATTGTCTCCCCCTTTCACGGGTCAATCTGGAAGAGCTCGACATTCTGGTTACATACAGGAACTAGCAGACAGTGCCGCCGGAACGGTAACTTAAAAGGCTGGCTTTTGGGCTGCGTTGCAGTAAATACACAAGATTTATGCCAATAGCATAGTTATTCTTGCCAAATTGTCTAACTGCTGCATTGTCAGTGTTCTATGGGTTACAACAACGGTTTTGCGGTTTGTCCTGATGTCAGGCAGATTGAAGAATATTCTCCAAAAGTGTAGAATACTGAAGAATAGTCTACAGTAATCTATTTAGGAAGGGTGTCATTCTGAGTTCGCCTAAGGCGAACGAGGAATCTCAATATCCGAGAGAGCGAGAGACAGACAGAGATCCTTCCCCGCCGCGGCGGGTCAGGATGACAGAGAAAACACAAGAGTCCGGTCTAAAAAGCCGCTTGTCTCTTGTTGTGATTGACAATTGCCACAGAGGCGCAGAGGCACGGAGAAGTAAACACCGAAAATCCAAAGTGAAAATTGCAAAATGCAAAGTGCAAATCTGAAATTCTCTGTGTCTCGGTGCCTCAGTGGCATTGATGTTAATATTATAAGATTGGCCACAAAAACCCTCTTTAGAGTGAATTCATACAACATCACTCGACAGAAGGAATACTACAATACTTTACAGAAGAAATGCGACAACATTCATACTGCTATATGGTATGTGGAGAGGATCACAGGCGTGCGTAGTTCAGACGATGGCTTTTTCGGTCTGCTTGTCGAAGAAGTGGCACTTCTTCATATTCAGGGCGAACGGCTTCATGGTATCAATTTCCGCCTGGACTTGCGCATCCACGCGCGCAATGAAAGGGCTTTTGCCGGTGGTGAGATAGACGTAGAGCTCCGAGCCCATTGGTTCGACAATTTCAACCTTTGCTTCGATGCGGTACGGTTCGCCAACAGGTTGGGTGACGGTAGGATCGCAAATATCTTCGGGACGAATGCCAAAGACAATCTCCCTGCCAGCATAAGACTCAAGCTTCGGGGCAATTTCGGCGGGTATCTTGACTTTGAAATTTCCCTCGTTAAAGTACAGTACGTTATCTTCCTTCTGGATTATGCCATCCATGAAATTCATGGAGGGGCTGCCGATAAAGCCAGCGACAAAACGGTTATTTGGCTTATTGTATAGCGACAGGGGATCGTCAATCTGCTGCACAAAGCCATCCTTGAGCACCACAATAGTATCGCCCATGGTCATGGCTTCGACTTGGTCGTGAGTAACGTAGACTATGGTTGCCTGAAGCCGGGTGTGGAGTTTGCTGATCTCAGTGCGCATCTGGACGCGGAGTTTCGCATCGAGGTTGCTCAGCGGTTCGTCGAAGAGAAAGACCTTAGGTTTTCGTACAATGGCACGGCCTACGGCGACACGTTGTCGCTGGCCTCCGGAGAGAGCCTTGGGCTTGCGCTCGAGCAGATTGGAAATACTCAGAATTTCAGCGGTTTCGCGCACCCGCTTGTCAATTTCTGCCTTTGGGAAACGGCGCAGCTTCAGCCCAAACGCCATGTTCTTATAGACCGTCATATGGGGATACAGAGCGTAGTTCTGAAATACCATTGCAATGTCGCGATCTTTGGGCGGAACGTCGTTTACCAATCGGTTGCCGATAAAGATTTCACCCTTTGTAATTTCTTCCAGGCCGGCAATCATGCGCAGGGTCGTGGATTTCCCGCATCCGGATGGGCCAACCATAACGAGAAAATCCTTGTCTTTAACGTCAAGGGTAATATCGTCCACTGCCACTACATTGCCGGGAAAGACCTTGGTCACAGCTTTCAGAATGACCTGCGCCATTTGACGTCCCTCCTTCAGACACCTTTCTATATGTTGGGCTAATAATCAGGGCGGGCACTTTGTCGCTGCCCTGAGTACGGGCAAAGGACTCGTGGTTTTGACCGCGCTGCTATGCGGACGGGATTTCCGGGCCTACTTACTCCGGTCCTTTTTGCGATGTGTTCTCAAATTACCTCAATAACGTCTGCCGCCTTGCCGGCTTTGCCTTTCAATCTGGTATTCTGATCGAGACAGAAGTAAGAAAGCAAATTTGTCAGGACTTTCTTTAAGTCTCGGCGATGGACTATAATATCAATAAACCCATGCTCCAATACAAACTCGGAACGCTGAAATCCTTTGGGGAGAATCTGGTTTATTGTTTGCTGGATAACACGCGGGCCGGCAAAACCAATCAGGGCATCCAGTTCAGCCACGATCACGTCGCCCAACGAGGCAAAGCTAGCCATGACACCAGCAGTGGTAGGATTGGTCAGCACGCTGATATAAGGCAAGCGCGCCTCGCTCAGACGGGCAACCGCAATACTTGTCTTGGCCATCTGCATCAGTGAGAGAATGGCCTCCTGCATCCGGGCGCCGCCAGAGGTGCAGACCATGGTGACCGGCAGTTTTTTATCGAGCGCCGTCTCAAACACACGGGTCACTTTCTCGCCAACCACCGACCCCATACTTCCGCCAATGAAGGTAAAGTCCATAACGCCGAGCATGACCTTATAGCCATTGATCTCGGCAAAGCCAGTTTTGATGGCTTCGGTCATATTGGCTTTCTGTTTTGCGGACTCCAGACGTTGGGAGTAGGGTTTGGAATCAACAAACTTCAGGGGATCCGTCGGGAGCACGTTTGTGTCAATCTCCTGGAAGGTTCCTTCGTCCACGAGCATAGCGATCCGTTCATCCGCATTCAGACGGGCGTGGAAATTGCACCGCGGACAGACCTTCAGATTCTGCATAAAGTCTTTTATATACAGAATATTCAGGCAGTTGTCGCACTTATACCACAGTCCATCGGGAATACGATCTTTCAGCTGAGGAGCCTTCAAAACCGTGTACTGTTGTTTTTGAAACCAGGTCATACGGATTATCCCTCGTACAGCGCAAAAGGCAGCACAAGAATGTGGTTACAACATAAGAAGAATCAAGTATCTTGACCCACTGTGATTCGATACCTGTATCCTACATATACTGACAAGAAATACTTACTAAACTTCCCATTCCATGTCAAACAAAAGGTTACTTGCGCAAGGGGGCTTGCAACCACTCGATAAAGCGTCGTACCTCGGTTGGCAGGTCAGGGCTGCGGGCATGCTGGCCAATCAGATTAATCAGTGCGCTTCCCACCACTACGGCATCAGCAAAGGAGGCAACCAGCTGAACATGTTCAGGCTTGGAGATACCAAAACCGACGGCAACAGGCGTGTCAGTATAGGTTGTAATCTGGCGCAATTGTGCCTGAAGATCACGGCTAAGTTGGTCGCGAGCACCGGTGACACCCTTGGTAGAGACATAATAGATAAATCCGGTGGATTTGTCAGCAATAAGTCGTTTACGGGCTTCTGGCGTTGTTGGGGCGATCAGGAATACAAGCTTGAGATTCTTGGCCTGGCAAAGCTGCATAAATTCACCTGCCTCCTCTGGTGGAAGGTCAGGTGCAATAAAGCCGTCAATCCCTATGTCGGCAGCCTGCTCGACCAATGCCTCAAGACCATATTTGAGAAGCGGATTGAATGCCGAGAATAAAACAATCGGCATCTGTGTTCTCTGCCGAATCCGAGGAACCATATCCAGAATCTTCTTCAGCGTTGTGCCCTGCTCAAGGGAATGAGCAGAGGATTTCTGGATTGTTGGACCATCAGCAATTGGATCGGAAAAAGGAACCCCAAGCTCAAGCATGTCAAGGCCTGTGTCTGCAAGGACGTTAATCAGCGTTTCGGACACCTGCATTGATGGGTAGCCCGCTGTCAGATAAATGATCAGGCTACGCTGTCCCTTGCGGCGCGTCCTCGTGAAAAGTTCATCAATGCGGTTCATGTGCCTTTCCTATGGCCTGTCTAGAACGACAGCAACGTAGCGGTTCAAAATTTTGAACCCTACAGCTCTGCGCCAACATAAATAAGTGCGCGGGCTCAAAACCCGCCGTGGCGGATGAGTCCCTACAAATCGTGGCCAACATATTCGGCTATGGTATAGACGTCCTTATCGCCACGGCCTGAAAGATTAATAACTACGATTGACCCGTCAGGCATCTCCGGGCCGATTTTCTGCAGGTATGCTATGGCATGAGCGGTTTCCAGAGCTGGGATGATGCCTTCTGTTTCGCAGAGAAGTTTGCATCCTTCCATTGCCTCTGCATCAGTTATCCCCACATACGTGGCCCGGCCCGTACTGTGGTAGAAGCAATGTTCCGGCCCAACCCCTGGATAGTCGAGGCCAGCAGAAATTGAATGCGCCGGTTTGATCTGGCCGTCATCAGTCTGCAGGACGTAGCTCTTGCTGCCGTGAAACACCCCGACTTCGCCCTGCAGAATAGATGCGCCATGTTTTCCGGTGTGCAGACCATACCCTGCAGCTTCAACGCCATAGAACTTGACCTCTCGATCATGGTAAAAGGGATGAAAAAGCCCGATGGCGTTGCTGCCGCCTCCAACGCAGGCAATAAGATAATCCGGTAGCCGTCCTTCCTTTTCTAGAATTTGCTCCCGCGTTTCCAGGCCGATAACGGCCTGAAAATCCCTGACAATCATCGGGAATGGATGGGGACCCACCACTGAACCGATGATGTAGTGAGTATCGTCAACGTTGGCCATCCAGTCCCGGAGGGCCTCATTTGTTGCATCCTTAAGTGTTTTCGTGCCAGAGGAGACCGGAATGACGCGCGCCCCCAGCAGCTTCATGCGAAAGACGTTGAGCTTCTGGCGCTCCATGTCTTCCACGCCCATGTAAACATCGCAGCGCAAGTCAAGAAGCGCCGCAGTGGTCGCCGTGGCAACGCCGTGCTGACCTGCGCCGGTCTCGGCAATTACGCGGTGTTTGCCCAGCCAACGCGCTAGAAGAGCCTGCCCTAAGGTGTTGTTAATTTTATGTGCCCCGGTATGGCACAGGTCTTCGCGCTTCAGATAGACCCTGGCCTTTCCTCCTACAGCCTTGGAGAGTCTCTGGGCCAAAAACATCGCTGTGGGACGTCCGGCATAATCGCGCAAGAGATCGTTGAGTTCCTTTTGAAATTTCGCATCGTCCTTCAGGGTTGTATAAGCCGCCTCAAGATCAATAAGAGCCTGCATCAACGTCTCAGGCACGTAGCGCCCCCCAAATTCTCCATAGTGCCCTGTGGCATCTGGATATTGCTCAGGCATCTGATTGCATCCTTTACCTTTCTCGGTCTTCTCTCTTAGCAATTTGCGTACGCATAATCTACGTATGCTTTTGCAAGGCTGCGCTGATCAAGCGGCTAAGGGCTTCGCCTGGTTCTGGCTCGCGCATTAAGGTTTCGCCGACAAGAATTGCGTTCACGCCAAGGTCAGCGCAATACCGGACGTCGTCCGGCGTGGAAATGCCGCTTTCGCTGATGGTCAGATGACCATGCGGCAGTTCCTGAAGAATACGTTCGGTCTGGCGCAGGTCAACCTCGAAGGTTTCAAGGTTACGGTTGTTAATGCCAATAATTTTGGACTTACAATCCAGCGCGCGTTCGAGATCGTTGAACGTATGGATTTCAAGCACAGCCTGCATACCAAGGCTATGTGTCATCTCCAGGTAGTCCTCCATTTGTGCGTTGGTCAGTACTGCAGCAATGAGCAACAGGGCATCAGCGCCCGCGACGCGGGCCTCGAGAATCTGATACTCATCAATTACGAAATCTTTCCGCAATACAGGAATCCCTACCGCCTCTTTAACACGGGAGAGTATTGCGAGAGAACCCTGAAAGAACTTTTCGTCTGTCAACACTGATAGTGCTGCAGCACCGTGTTGTTCATAGGATCGCGCGTGGTCAACCGGCTGAAAGTCGTGGCGAATTAACCCCTTTGAGGGTGAAGCCTTTTTCAGCTCAGCGATGACCCGAACCGGCTCTGAGGGATCGCGCAGAAGAACTCGGTCAAAGCCGCGAGGTTGTGGAATATCGCCAAGGCGGCGCTGGAGTTCTTTCAGGGGACAGGAGGCCTTTGTCTGCGCCATAAAGGCTTTCTTATAATCGAGTATGTTCTGAAGATACATTCTGTTACCAAATGTAACGCAGCTGCAAAAATGAGCAGTGCGGCGTTTGCCCAAGGAGTGTATCTGACGATGAAGGCCAATGTGCCGCGGGCTAAAAACCCTACGCGCATCACACGTCCTGAGCGTTTGTAATGCGGCCTAATCCGTCGAGTTTCCTCTGCGCCTCACCAGACTGAATTGCGCCGCGCGCTAGTATAATTCCCTCGCGAATCGTTATGGCTTTACCCGCAACGTAGATGGCTGCGCCGGCATTAAGAAGAGCGATGTCGGTGCGCGGGCCTTGTTCACCACGCAGGATCGCCTCGATGATCGCCGCATTTGTCTCAACATCCTCACCCTTCAGATCTGCCAGTGCTGCCCGTGCGAAACCCAAGTCCTCCGGCTTGACCGTGTAAGTATGAATGGAAGCGTCTTCTTTCAACTCGGTTACCAGTGTCGAATCTGTGGTAGTGATCTCATCCAAATGGTCATGGCCATGCACGACCAAAGCGTGTTTTGTCCCGAGTTCTTTGAGGACTTCAACGAAGAGGGTTGTCAATCGCGCCTCGTAGACGCCGATCAGCTGGTGAGTGGCAGCCGCAGGATTGGACAGTGGTCCAACAATATTAAAAATCGTGCGAATGCCGATCTCTCTGCGTGGCTGGACTGCGTATTTCATGGCCTTGTGATAAAGAGGAGCAAAAAGAAAGCAAATGCCCAGCTCGTCCAGGCAGCGCTGGCTAACTTCTCTGGGAACTTCAATATTGACACCAAGGGCCGTCAGTACATCGGCACTCCCGCACCTGCTTGAGACCGAGCGATTTCCATGCTTGGCCACTTTGACGCCTGCACCCGCAGCAATCAGGGCTGCTGCTGTAGAGATATTATACGTGCCAGCCTGATCACCACCCGTACCGCACGTGTCAAGAATGGCCATCTCGGAAGATGTGGTAATCTTTACCGCCTTATCGCGAAGCGTTTTAACAAACCCCACAATCGTCGAGACTGTTTCACCACGCATCCGCAGTGCAGTGATGAATGAAGCTATCTGACAGGGCGTTGCGGCGCCCGACATAATCTCATTCGCCACCTTGATGGCTTGCTCCTCACTCAGCGCCTGGTCTGCAATCAGCTTTGCAATAGCCTCCTGAATCATTCTCCTCGCTCCGTGAAAATTCGCTCGCCTCTACGCGCAGGATGCCCGTGCCACTGTGATGGAATTTGGCAGCATACACATTCTTGCCCGTGATTTTGCTGAAGGGGCGAAATATCTGAACCTGGAAAATATCTATAAAATATTCATTTGTTAGCAGCTCTACGCCTATTCAGAGCGACAG
>CAYVXD010000171.1:0-7364 GCA_964454265.1 uncultured Candidatus Sumerlaeota bacterium
CCGCTGACGATCAGAAATGCGAGATCCGTAGCTACAACTGGCAGAATGGTACTACCCAGCGTGTTCACGAGTACGTTCTGGCAGATGAGGTGAACAGATGGCGACTATGGTGCGTGCTTCCTTGCTGCTTCGCTTTCATTGAAGGGCCAGATGGCCCAATTCCGATTTACTGGGAAGAAGATCAGTTGGGTATTGTAGACATGAAGTCGTGCATCGCGCTTGACCTTTATGGAAACCCGCGCGTCTATGTTGCCGTGGTGGTTGATATCTTTGCGTATACGCTTGAGCAGCACGGGCACGAGCCAGCAGCTCACATCTCTTTCATAGACGTATGGGACGTAGGAACATTCAATGGGGACCCAGTGGACTGCTCGGGATGTATATTACCGTGGTTTCCTGTATGTACGCCCTGCAATGGGTACAACAACGAGTGCGTCGCATGGCCGGAAGAATATGGATTTACTTCAGGTCTTTTTATCCACCATAGTCCAATCGGTAGGCCGGTGGAATGTGTGGCAATCGCTCCAGCAGACGGCCCCGATTACGATCCTTATTATACGCAACAACTTCGGCAGCTCTGGAGCTTCTGGATTGTAAACCAATGGGACGACCCAGACCCGGGGCTGACTACCGATCAACTCTATTACAAGCAACACGGAATGCCATGGGGCGTATATGCCGGGGATCCATTTGGGCCAAGTGGTCGCGTTGCGAATCACCTCGATGCAGCTCCCGATATAACTAATATGGTTAACCAAAACGGCTATCAGGTAAACGATGATGTGTACTTAATTTGCGAAGGATCGTATTCGGATTTCGGAACTGTAAGCCTGCTAAGATGCGACCCGTCTGCAGATGACTTTGACGTAACCCAGCTGGACGCCGGGGATGCCAACATTAGTGAATCTCCACAAATGGCGATTGCTGCGACCATGAACTGGCAGCAGAACTTAAGCACAGCGTATGCCTGCTGGCAGAGGACGCAAGGTGCTCTGCACACTATCCAGGCACGACGCATTTTCGAGCAAGGGGTCGGCGGAATGACCCAAATCGCACAGTGCTCAACATATCCTTATCCTGAAGCCTCCTATCATGGCACTAATGACGGCCTGATAGCGTATAACGGCTCTATTCCGAACCCCATGACTGGTTCTGGTATTATTATGGCGCGCTGGCAGCCAAACAATGCAATTGACTACGTGCCTGTATCCAACTGTACGGGCCAGTATCCAGACTTTTCGCTAGGTGCCCATCACTTACGGCCAGTATGGCGAACGCAGGGAAACTATGGGGAGCTCTATTGCGTGTGGATGGGCAAGAACAGCGGCGTGGATAAGGTGTTTGGCAAGCGCAGCGATCAGGGGAGCCGCAAGTTTTACTTCAACCAAGACGAAGCTATTCCGTGCCCTACAGCGCACGGGTATGAAGGTGACATAGGCGGCACTTTCTATGAAGGTTTGGACTGGTGGCTGGCGAGGGTCAGGACAGCTATTATGGACATCATTCCTAACCGTGATTCTATTCTTCAGTTTTATAGTCACGCGGTAATCCCCGACCGAGCCCAGGTCTACCGGAGCAGGATGTGGGTTTATATTGATGTGAATGTGAGGGAAGAAGGATTTCACTATCCCGTGTTCGGCTACCTTGTTAAGTATCCTCGGAATCCTTACCACACCTTTGAAAGTGAGCGCTACATCGCGGCAGAATGGAACGACGCAGTGGGCTGGGAAGATGTGACCAGTGCAGAGGGTTATGAGCTGACGAAAATTTACAACTACTTCACCAAGCGTCCTGGCGGCTATGACTACTTTTTGCTGACGTTTTATACAGGAGATTCGCACCCGTGGGGCAATCCGGACGCAAACCATACGTACTTCAGGGTTAACAAGTCCGGCAATAATCCCTATATTCAGGTGTGGTACGTGCAATGGAGCAATAATTAAGTGTGAGACTGCGGACGACAGCCATGCCTATTTTTTCTTATAGTCGGGGCATTTGGTAGCATTTGGCCGTTCGGGGCGAGTGCACGCGTCGCGATAATCGTACCTACAGGTGTCGCAGAGGAATTTCTCTTCAACCAATAAAATCGCGTTGATGATCTTTTTTAGTCTTTGCCACAGCATGAGTGAAAAAAGTTGATTCTATGAACGGTTTGAGATTTCAACGTGCGCACCGCAAAGGCGCCGCCCGTTGTGCTTTAGAAGGTCTCTTCTTCCTCTTCCCAGTTGGTGATATCGTCTTCCGTGCCCGGTTTGTTGTCCTTGCCTATTGAGGAAAGGTCAAAGCTATCTTTATTATGCTCACCAGGGCACTCGTAGATGAGCTCTCGTTTCCATGCATCTTTTAAGCCAGCTTTGCGTTTCAAATAGGGACCATCCCAAAGATCCTCGCTCACATCCGAGGGACGCTCAAAAAGTGCTTTCAGGCCTTCCGCGGTAGTAGGAAAGTTGCCAACTTCCATCTCATACATACTCAGCGCGGTTTCAATATTGCCCATCTGGGCTTTGGTGGCCTGAATTCGGGCTTTGCCCGATTTATGCATCAGCTGTGGCCCGACAATACTAAACAGAATGCCGATGATCAAGACCACCAGCATGATCTCAAGAAAGGTAAATCCTCTTCGTCGCCTTCCCATGGCGATCACATCCTTTCGAAATTCAATTCGCGTTTGCTAACTAAGACTTATCTCTAATCTGTTTGGTTAGGTAATTCAAGAGGTTTTTCAGATTCTGATCCTCTTCCAGACTCTTTTCGATTTTCTTGCAGGCGTACAGAATGGAAGTATGATCGCGGCCGCCAAACTTCGCTCCGATCTCTGGAAGCGACAGTGTGGTCAGGACACGCGCCAGGTACTGAGCAATATGGCGGGGCATCGCATATTTCTTCAAGCGGCTATTACCGAGCAGCTCGCTTGGTTTCAAATCGAAATACTCACATACTGCGTTCTGGATAGTCTCTACACTCATTGCTGGCTTGGTTTCGCCCGCAAGCAGGTGACCCACAACCTTGCTGGTCAGCTCCACATTAATCGGCGTGTTGTGAATAGTGGAATACGCCTTGAGCCGAATCAGGACGCCTTCCAGTTCCCGGATGTTCGACTTAATCCGCTCGGCAACATAGATTGCCACCTCGTTCGGCAGCTCCAATTGAGCCAACGCAGCTTTTTTCTTAAGGATGGCGATGCGCATTTCCAGATCCGGCGGTTGAATATCAACAATCAATCCCCATTCGAAGCGTGATCGGAGCCGTTCTTCCAACGTCGCCAGCTCCTTTGGCGGCCGATCACTGGAGACTGCAATTTTTTTCCCCGCCTCGAAAAGCTCATTGAAGGTATGAAAGAACTCAGTCTGCGTCCGTTCCTTGCCTATAAAGAATTGCACGTCATCAATGAGGAGAAGATCAACATTGCGATAGTGATTACGGAATTCAATTTGCTTGTTCTGCGTAATTGCATCAATAAAGGCATTCATAAATTGTTCCGAAGTCACGTAGCGTACCCGCAGCCGGCCGTCGTTGGTCAGGAGTTGATGGCCGATTGCCTGCATCAGATGGGTTTTCCCCAGCCCCACTCCCCCGTAGATAAACAGGGGATTATAGGCCTTGGATTGGGGATCGGCAACTGCCATGGCAGCTGCATGGGCAAAGCGATTGCTCTCTGCTACCACGAAGTTCTCAAACGTATATTTGCGATTCAGCCGTGATGCCCGTAATTCCCTCTCCGGCACATTGACCTGCCGCGTGGCAGACGAGATGGATTGCCCCCCGGTTTCCTCCCCGGCCTTCTCCGGTACCGTGACTGAAGGAACAAAAGCAATATGTATGTCTCGCCCGGCAGTTAGCTCCTGCACGACATTTTTGATCTTGTCCAGGTAGTTTGACAGTAGCCACTTCCTGTAGAAGGTGCTGGGCACATTAATCGTCAGCATATTGTTGTCAAACGAATGAAAGGTCGTTGGGCTGAGCCACGTCGTGAAACTCTCCTCGTCTATGGTGGCCCTGAGTCGGTCAAGCGTTCTTTCCCAGAGTTCGGAACCAATAGTTTCCATGGTGAGTACCCTTTGGTAAAATAAGCACATCGAGGGAATTGGGTATTCCATAAGCGCAGAAAAAGACGCATTATTCGGGCGCACGAATTTTTCCGCAGACAAAAAAGGCAGAGCCATTTAACCGTAGCACATTCTTAAATTCAAGTCTTTTTTTTATTAAATTATAGCTTGAATTTTATAAACTTAAGCACTGTATTTCCAATCACTTCCAGACTCTCTGGTGAACATTTATCCAAAGTGTCCTGATGCGTGTGCCAATATGGATACGAGAAGTCTATGATGTTGATATACTGATACCCGCGTTTCAGAAATGGGTAGTGATCGTCAAGAATTGGGCTGAGAATGCGCTCACTAAAATGTGATGGGTAACATTCTGACCCGATTCGCCAGAACTCGTCAACCAGCGACCGCGCCATCTGGTATGAGTACCCTTCTTTCTGGAAGAGTAGATCAGCATCGCCCACCATGTCAATGTTGATGCCCCACTCGAACTGCAACGATTCGGGTAAGTGCGTTGCCAGGAAACGCGAGCCCAGGCAATACTCCTCTAGGCGGCTGGCTGAGCCAAGATCCTCGGCATCAAAGAAGGCAAAGATAATCCCTGCATCAAGGTGCTCGTGACGTAGCACCCGGGCCAATTCCAGCAACACAGCGACGCCCGAAGCCCCATCGTTCGCCCCTACGATGGGCTGTGAGCGCAGGGCTGAGTCGGGATCGCGATCAGCCACAGGGCGCGTGTCCCAATGGGCGCTGAGAATGACTTTCCGCTTCTTGTCCCGCCAGAGCATGCCAATGATGTTCTGGAATTTCCGTGTGTCGCCCAAAAGAGTCACGTGGCGTTCAAATGACTGAACAATCACGGGGATGTTGAGGGAGCGCAGCTCATCCCGAATGTAGGCTGCGGCTAACTGGTGGCCTTCAGTTCCAGCAACGCGCGGGCCGAAGCTGCATTGCTTCTCCAGGTGCCTGAAGGCACGATAACCATTGAACTTCGCCAGGCCCGCCGTAGTGACTTCTGCCAATGTCTCCTGTACAACAAACAGGAAGAGCACGGTGGCAAACACATGAGGCCAAGGATGATGGCAGTGCTTGGTCATAAGATAATATCCGAATGAGAAGAGTTCACAACGGCCAGACAGACAACCCACCCCGATTTCTCTCGCAAGAGCGTCCTGGCGATTCAGGGTTGTCGTCGTTGTCGGATCAGTTCAAGCGCGCTGTCGAGGCGCGCAATCACACGGGATTGACCCAGATTCGTAATGACATCAAAGATGCCGGGGCTCGCACTGCAGCCTGTCAGCGCAACCCGCGTCGGATGCACTACCTGGCCAAACTTAAGGGTGAGCTCTTCAGCAAGAGAACGCAATGCTTGCTCAAGCGTTTTTATGTCAAACTGTTCAAGCGAAGCTAACCGGTTGCGCACGTGCTCAATAATCTCCTGACTTTCTTCACGCAACAGGAATTTCGCTACCGCAGTCTCATCGTAGCGAAGCTGATCTGACAGAAAAAAGTCAAGATGTGCTGCAAGTTCCTTCAGGGTCTTTGATCGCTCGATTTCCAGCGTAATGATTCCGTCCAGCCATTTGCTGTCGTACTGCGGGATGTCGTATCCCGCACTAGCCAGAAATGCTTTGGCCCGATCAATAACCACCTTTTGGGGAAGCGACCTCATGTAGAGCCCATTCATCCAGAGGAGCTTGGTTGCATCGAAGACCGCCGCAGCCTTGGACACGGCCTCTAGCGAGAATTTGCTGATCAGTTCATCTTGCGAAAAAATTTCCGCGGCACCATTATACGCCCATCCTAGGAGCGCCAGGAAATTCACAACCGCCTCGGGCAAAAAGCCTTCTTCACGCAGCTGGAGTACATCAGTCGCGCCATGCCGTTTGCTCAAAGGTGTCTTATCAGGCCCCAGAATCAGCGGTAGATGTACAAACTTCGCCACAGGATATCCCAAAGCATGGTAAAGAAGAATTTGCTTGGAAGTATTGGACAAATGATCTTCGCCACGGATGACGTGCGAAATGTTCATCAGGTAGTCGTCCACCACGGCACAGAGATTATACGTTGGCAAACCGTCCGAGCGCGTAATTACAAAGTCGCCGATCAATTCGTTTTCGACCCGCACCGGACCAAATATGACATCGTCAAATATGGTTTCACCTGAGAGCGGCACGCGAAATCGAACGGTGCACCGTTCCCCCTGCGCCTCTCGCCTCTGTACCTCAGCGTCCGAGAGCGTAGCGCACTTGCGATCGTAGATAAATGGTGCCGACATGGCTTTCGCACGCGCACGAAGCTCATCAAGACGCTCTGGAGTGCAGAAACACTTATAGGCATTGCCCGTACTCAGCAGCTGCCCAATTGCCTCCTCGTAATGCGCTTTGCGTTCGGATTGGAAGAATGGGCCTTCGTCCCATTGAAGACCCAACCACTGGAGCGAGTCGAGAATCTGTTCAAGTGAGGCCCTGGTAGATCGCTTTACGTCCGTGTCCTCGATCCGCAAGAGGAACTTACCATGATTTTTTCTAGCAAAGAGCCAATTAAAGAGTGCTGTGCGGGCTCCGCCAACGTGAAGCGTGCCGGTAGGGCTGGGTGCAAATCTGACGCGAACCTCGGACGGCATTCCAGCTACGTGTCCTTCCCCTTTTAGAAGAGTGCATTAATATAGCTGCGAAAGACCCCAATAATCTCATCCACGCTGGTCGCCCCATAGATAAAATACATAACCGCATACAGGAGTGCGAGCAAAATCGCCAGGGCAATGACGCCCCTAATGGTTTTGCCTTTGATGAAGCTACGGCGGCGCGGTGGTGGCAAGTCCGGCGACACCCGGTCCATGAATTCCTTGGCCTTAAGGTGGCACTCTTCGCTGCAGTAGATTCCTATGCTGGTGACGTACTTACAATCGTCGCAAAGTGGCCGATGGCAGCTCTTACAGCGCCCTGTCGCCACTTTGAGCGGATGATTAATGCATTTGTCCATTTTTCCCGACCCCTGAATGTCTAATTACAACTCTAATGCTATCGTGGCCGGCTGCCCCAGATTTGTCAAGCCTGGATTATTTCACCCTGATGATTTAGACAAGACAGGATAAATTTGCCATTTATAATGGGAGACTGTCAACTGCCATGCTAAAGTGACCATTCCTTATTCATGTTCTCGGTGACAAAAAAGTTGACTTAAAGGCGGAATATACTTAGGGTCTGGCATGATCAAAATAATGTCGGCTATCCGATTCAATTGAGACTCGCCACCAATGATAAGGCAGAACTCTTTCGCGGCAACAATTCGGCTGGTTATCTGGTGCACGGCGTG
>CAYVXD010000172.1:0-7297 GCA_964454265.1 uncultured Candidatus Sumerlaeota bacterium
AACCCCGCCCCTACGTCCTGACCGCAGGGATTATCTATTATTGGGTTTAGATTCAATATAAAAGAGCCTCTCTATGCAATTCTTCAATCAAAACAGGACACAAGGCGCAATCTCCATTCGCAAAAAAAAAGAGAACCGGGCAGGCAACCGGTGCTCCTGCCGGCTCTCGTTGCTGTTCCGGGCTGCCATAAAATCAGCGGCCCAGATTGTTATGCGCCTGACACGCTAGGTCTTCTTCTCGCCCGATGCGTCAATGTATGCCATCCGCACATTATGCAGCAGCTCATTTAGCAGCTTATCTTCGTCGGGGGTGAGATTTCCTTTTGTCTTCTGCTCCAGTACCCCTAGAATCCCAATGTAGTATTTAGCCAGCGTAAGGTCACGTTCGTACTCTTTTGTAATCGGATTCATCACTTTTCCAAGAGAGATCAGCGCCTGAACCGCAAATGTCTCGATCAGGTGCGAGAATTCCGGCTCAGCTATTTCAAGCGGCTGGGCAGCCTCAGTGGGTTCCTCTTGCTTTGCCTCCTCGGTTTGTTTCTTCGTCTGTTCCTCCTCAGCACTCATTTCAGCCAGCATCCTCCTTTTAATCCACAAATCGCTTAATGTGTAATTTCCCTCTAATGCAGGCCTTACCAAAGACGCAACAAAAATTTGCATCCCTTTGTGTAAAAATCACAGACACCCGATTGATGGTGTATGTGCCCAGGTTAAAACAGATCAGGTCTTTACCGCAGGTCGAACAATGGTAGATGCGTACGCTTTGCTCTGAAAGAACTTCTCTACGATACCCTTAAATAGTGGATTCTGCGCAAAGAGGTGGTCAAAAACAGGGTGGAACACATAATAGCGCTCAACCAGCGCAATGGCTTCAGTAAGATCCGTGCGCCCGACCTCAGCCGCATTGCGTGCACATGCTGAGCCCACCGCATACCAGCGGATCAATGCATAGTAAAGCAGCATAAAGCGATAGCCGCTCAAGAGATCTGTGTGCGTCACCAGGTCTTTGCGAAATATCATGTGAAGGAAGAATCGGCGCAGCTGGAATTCAAAAAACGGATCTGATAAATCAAACCGCAATTGCCGTAACTCGGAATACGTGAATCCATCAGTCACGGGAAGCAAAGAGACTCTTCCTGCCATGAACAGATGCTTCAAATAGTGGAACAGAGCGAATACTATATCGCGCATACGGCCGTGCCGCTTTTCCACATTATTGCGGTATGCGACGACCAGCCCCAGAAACATCCGTTTAAGTTTGGGTAAATGCCGCGATTTCTTAGCCATAGTGATGATGCGCTGATACTGGTGCTGCCCCATATCGCGAATGAAGGTTTCCACTACGCGGTCAATGGTATAGCTTTTTTGCTTACAAGCCTCGTGAATGAAACGCTCGAGCAGCTCCAGGTATACGTTCCCTCCAATCAGTCGCTCTTCAAGCGGGTAGGTGTCCACGCTTAGCAGACGCATCAGCTCCTGCTCTACCTTCACGTAAAGATTCCAGGGCAAGCTGGCCGTTTTAGAGAGTTCGATCTCATGATAAATAGTTGCAACATTCTGGCTTCGTTGAAAAGCGGATTTCAGATCGCCCTCAGCGATCGCTGTGCCTTTTCCCTGGCTCCGTAATACACTGGTACACGCAAACGACAGTCCTACATATACGCCATCAGGAGTGGCTACGAACCGCAGCGGAAAGTCACGGCACGCCTGCGGTTTGGCATCAAAGCCAAAATGCCTATGCAGTAAGCAGTCACTCTTCAAGCTTAACAGGCAGCATTGCGACTCGCTCCGTCTGAAAACCCAACGATTGCGGTCAAAAGCACTCCGCATCACAGGCGTTACGCGCTCGAATGATGGCTTGAGCGTTGCCAGATCGCGTTCTTTCAGCCCCTCATAGGTAGCCTGGTCAATAGGAATTTCCCAGAAATCCGAGCAACACCGTGCGCATTGTATACACCGGTAGTCTAGATCAGCTGGAAGAATAAACATCGGCTCCAAGACTTCATGCATAACTGCGCCGCGGCCTCCTGATTCACCTTGGCGAAGATCATTCGAGCTTCTAGATACCAGCTTGCTCTTAATCGTGTAAAGGGAAATAGAAACTACAACAACCACATCGCAAGCTAAGGGGGGCTCATAGCTATTGACACCCTGGCCATCCTGTGGTATCAGTTTTAGAAAAAATAGAAAAACTGTGTAAAACAACACGCACAAATTGTGGAAAAATCTTTTGCCACTGACATATTGCCTGCAGCTGCTGTGAAACGTAGCCACGGTGAAGCTAAGCCCCAGTGGTCGCCATTGCAGCTCTAAACTCCTGTGCAGTCTGTGGGATTCTTGGCAAACAGATGTCCTCATGGTATGATTGGTACAGAAAGGAGATGATACCGGAATGCCGTTCCTTCAAAACATCGGACCGACCGAGCTGATTATTGTCCTGGTCATTATTCTCATAATTTTTGGCCCCAAGAATCTGCCTAAAATTGGCCAGGCACTTGGCAAAGGGATCAAGGAATTTAAAGACGCTGCCAAAGGCCTGGCTGAGGAAAGCGAAGAAGAACCCGAAAAAAAGAAACCGCAGTCTCAGGATCGTCCACCAACCGATAAGCCAGACCCATCTGCCTGATCGCTCCTTGCAAGAATAAGGCCAGCTCATGGCAAACGACCAACCGACGTTGACGTTTACGGAGCACCTGGAGGAACTCCGACGGCGACTCATTATCTGTGCGGTAGCTCTCTTGGTCTGTACGGCAATCGGTTTCCTTCTGGCCCGGCCAGTACTTGGCATCCTGATTCGTCCGCTCTCCAAAGCCCCGTATAAACAGAACGATAAGGTGCTCCACCTCACCATAGGCAAAGACGGCGTCCTTAAGGCCCAGGAGCCTCTTACCAAGGAAGACCTCAAGCAGCTTTCCAAATTCCGCATTGAATTCGACTTCCCTGAGCTGAACAACTCCAAATTCGTTTTTGGGCCGGATTATCGGACACATTTCTATTATTTCCATCCGGTTGATCCCTTTGTGCTGACTATCAAAGCCGCGTTTATGACAGGTATTCTCCTTGCGCTTCCGGTTTGGCTGTGGCAAGTATGGCTGTTCATAACGCCAGCATTGACGCGCAAGGAGCGACGCTACGTTATTCCACTCTTGGCTCTGGCGCTGGTCTTGTTCCCTGTCGGCGCTGGATTCGCCTACTACTCGCTGAAGTTTGCCCTCGGATTCCTGAGCCGGTACGCAATTCCTGGCCTGGAACCGCGTCTTGACGTGTTAAAGTACATCGGCTTTGCGCTCACCATGATGATCGCCGCAGGCTGCGTGTTTGAAATCCCCTTGATCATTCTGTTTCTCACGCGCATCGGTGTGATTTCCACAAAGCAGCTGCGCAAGTACCGCGGAGCTGCTATTGTGCTCATCTTCGTTCTGTCAGCAGCACTTACGCCGCCAGACCCGCTTACCATGGTCGCCATGGCAATACCCATTATTCTGCTCTACGAACTCTCCATCTGGATAGCACGGCCACTGGAGAGAAAAAGGCGGTTTGCAAGTGAGCCTGCTGATTCGCCATAGTGGTAGTGCAGGCATCTCTGCCTGCTTGTTCTGGGGAGGTTCCGCACGTGACGAAACCCCGTCTGCTCATTATTGATCAGCGTAACGAGGCGGCCAAGAACCTCGTTCGACATCTGCCCAGAGAGTTCTCGGCCGTGATTGTCTTGTCACTCCCTGAAGGCAAAGAGCGCCTTGCCCGCACGCCTTACGATATCGCACTCATTGACATCAACACTGCCCTCCAGGCCGAATCTGATCTTCTCCCGCTTATCCAGCATACCCCTACCGACACTAAGCTTGCTCTGCTTACCGACCTGCACATGGAACAGTACCTGCATCTACTTCACCGCTGGGGAATCTACAATGTCCTTGCCAAGGCCCCAACCTACGACACCCATGAGCTCAGCCGCATGGTTATCCATCTGCTCGATCCTATGCAAGCTTTCGGACTGCATCGCTACCTTGCCCCGGGCTGCGAAATTCTTATCGCAACTATTCAGGATCGCCGCGAGAAGAAACGCGTGATCGAGCAAATTATGTCGGATTTTAGCACACTCGACCATACAGCGCATGATCTCCACGACGTGCGCCTGCTGCTTGAAGAGACCATTAATAACGCACTCTATCATGGATTTCAGGATCATAAAGGGCAGAAAAAGTACCATCCCCCCACGTTCGTCGCACTCGAGTCTCACGAAACCATAACCATCGAGTACGGCTCAGACGATCGTAGCTTTGGATTTACCGTTACCGACATCGGCGGCCTTCTGACGCCGAACGTTATCATTGAAAAGCTGCGGCGGCAGGTCACTCTCGAAGGTCTTCTCGATGAAAGCGGCCGCGGTATCTATATCTCCCACGCCCTCGCAGATAAATTCATCGTGAATATCGAAAAGCAAAAGCGCACTCAGACGGTAGTTATATTTTGCACTCGCCAAATTAATCCCTATAAATCTCTTCACATCCACTACGTCGAATAGTCCCACTTTTTCGAAGTCAGACTTGTACCCCTGTGGCGCATTGGAAAGGCACGCTTTAAAAAGATGCTTTCTCGGGCCACGTTCCCCTCTCCCCCGAATCTTTACAGATAGCCTCAGGGGGCAACAAAGGACGAACAACGCCTTGCTGATAGAACCTGCGCACCAACGGCCATTGAATAGGGGTTTGCCAGCGGAAATCATAGCCTTGACTTTCGGAAAACGCTGAATATCATAGCAATATACCCTGGCGTGAAATATCCATATGACTGAAAAAGCCTGACCGGAAAGGAGGATAATACATAGTCGAACTTCAGATCTTCTACCATCTCAACCCAAGGAAGGGGAAAAACCGATGAAGATACGTAATCTGATTTCTTGTTCGCTCTGCTTTGTTGCTTTCATGTTGATACTATGTCCCGCCAGTGCAGAGGAACTTGTTGAAGGGCGCGCGATCTGGGTGACGCGCTTTGATTACAAATCACCGGAAGATGTCGAGAAAATTATTAAAAACTGCAAGGAATACAACTTCAATCAGATTCTTCTTCAGGTGCGCGGCAATGGTACGGTGTTCTATAAATCCGACATCGAGCCGTGGGCATTCGAGTTGACCAGCGATTCCCCTGCAACCACCGGCAAAGACCCGGGCTGGGATCCCTTGAAAAATGCGTGCGAGCTGGCGCACAAGATGGGACTTCAGCTTCATGTATATATGAACGTGTTCCCGGCATGGCGCAGCCAGAAATATCCTCCCAAGGAGGCCAAGCAGCTCTGGACCGAACATCCCGACTGGTTCATGGCTGGTAAGAACGGCAACAAGATGATCCCGCGCGACCACGATGTTGATCCGTCAGTGGGCACGTGGTACAGTTTTATTTCACCCGGTATTCCTGAGGTGAAGGATTACGTAGTGAAGGTCTTCCTGGAAGTAATTAAGGACTACGACATTGATGGTGTGCATCTGGACTATATTCGCTATCCCTCTGAAGTGGGCGACTATTCCTACGACCCAATCAGCCTGAAGCGCTTTCGCGAGGTATATGGGAAATCTCCCCAAGAACTGCCTCACCAGTGGGCCTTCTGGCGCGGACAGCAGGTCTCGGATGTAGTGCGCCGCATCTACTGGCAGGGAAACGCAATCAAACCCAATCTGATCCTCTCTGCTGCCGTGGGACGCAACTACGAGCACGCGAAAAACGACCTGTACCAGCGCTCACAGGAATGGCTTGAAGAAGGTATTCTGGACATTGCAATGCCGATGATTTATACAACGAGCGTGGACGTTCTTAAGACATGCACGGAGGATTACGTTAAGCACTCGAGCGGCCGGTACGTCTACCCGGGAATCGGAGTTTTCCGCATACAGAGCAAAGAAGGAGTAGCCGAGCAAGTCAAGGCGGCGCGCGAGTTGAAAGCCGACGGTACAGTGATGTTTGCCTATTCGTCGCTTTTCCCGGATCATAAGGCAAATGATATCGCTGAGATGCTGAAGAAAGACCTCTTTCCGACACCCGCCGCACCGCCACAGCTCACGTGGAAATAACACTATGCGGTATGGTGGTTTGATAATAGCAGGCAGTAGACGGTAGACAGGTAAATGCGGATCGACAGCATCTAACTGCTATAGTGAATATCTGTGTAACGTAAGGAGTGTTGCAATGCAAATTTGGTGTTCATTCTGCGGCAAAGACGAGCAGGCAGTCACGATGCTCTTTAAGAGCTGGAGTGAGGAGGAGGGCACAGAGGACCCTACGTACATTTGCGACCTCTGCGTCGCGCAATGCTACCAGGAGCTGGTGAATGAAGGAATCCTTGGCGGAATGTCAACAAAGAAGAGCACGCTGCAAAAATCGTATCGCGATAGTGTGGTGGAAACCCTGACCAGAGCAATTATTGACATGCAGTACAAAGACTATCTGCTCGAGGCGTTTGCAGAGAAAGCAGGCATGGAATGTATCATGAGCGATGAGCTAATCCCCACGAGTGAGGCGCTCAAGCGACTGCCTGCAGTTATGCTACGTGAGCATGCTGTGCTACCGCTGCGCATGCAAAACAAAACTCTGGTTGTGGCATTCTACGATCCGCTACGATTCATTGAGGCGTACGACGATCTCGTGGCAAAGGCTGGATGCACTATCCAGGGCGCTCTGGCAAAGAAGCAGGCAATCCTGAATGCCATTGACAAATGGTATAAAAAAAAGACGTCGTGAAGTAAAGTGCCAGAAAATCTCTGCTGTGCATGAAATAGTAGGGACAGATTATAATCTGTCCCTACTGTTTTCGGAAATTCGGATGCAGACCACGAAATTCATCCCTCACGTTTTCCCGTCATCATGTAAACCTTGTTAATCATGTCTAAATATTTTGTTCTTTGACAGGATTTACAAGATTAACAAAATTAACCGCTATTTTTCTCTGCACGGACAGCTTATCAGTATCCATCCCTGACGTTTTTCCGTCATGATGTAAACCTTGTTAATCATGTCTAAATATTTTGTTCTTTGACAGGATTTACAAGATTAACAAAATTAACCGCTATTTTTCTCTGCACGGACAGCTTATCAGTATCCATCCCTGACGTTTTTCCGTCATGATGTAAACCTTGTTAATCATGTCTAAATATTTTGTTCTTTGACAGGATTTACAAGATTAACAAGATTAACCGCTATTCGTCTGTTCTCGGGCAGCATGTCTGGGGATGTACGGGATACAAAAAATTCAAAACGCAAAAAATTTTTAAGTTCCGAAGGAACGAAATAGAATAGCCCAGTGCGC
>CAYVXD010000173.1:0-7174 GCA_964454265.1 uncultured Candidatus Sumerlaeota bacterium
AAAACAGAGCTGATTTTGACTTGATTTCCAACACACCATCTCTGTGGCAATCTTTAATGAGCCTCAGGCTCATAAATCAATATAGGCTGTAAGCAGTGAGGACGAAGCCATGAAAATGATTATTGCGGGCGAGTTTGTGGATCGGGAAGCAAAGATCAACGTGATCAATCCCTACGACAACAGTGTAATTGACACGGTGCCAGCTGCTGACGAGTCGGACGTTGAGGCTGCTCTTTCCTCGGCCGAAGAAGGAGCCCGCGAGATGCGGCATCTCCCGTCTCACGCACGCACTACTATCCTGCGCAAAACCGCTGAAACGATTCGCGCACGTGCAGGCGAGCTCGCCACACTGCTCTCACGCGAGGTCGGTAAGACAATCCGGGAGGCTCACACCGAAGTCGCACGCTGCATTAACACCTTCACCCTTGCTGCAGAAGGAGTGCACTGGGTTACCGGCGAAACCGTTCCATTCGATGCTGCACCGGGGTCTGAAAATAAAATGGGATTCTACATGCGGTGTCCTGCGGGTATTGTCGTGGCAATAACTCCGTTTAATTTCCCCTTGAACCTGGCAGCACATAAGATTGGCCCTGCCATTGCTGCGGGAAATAGCGTAATCCTGAAGCCAGCGAGCCTAACGCCATTGTGTGACATCCAGATGGGGAAAATACTTCTAGAGTCGGGCTTACCGCCTAAAGCCCTCAGTGTGGTTACTGGCAGCGGCGAGAAGGTAGGAATGCGGCTTGTTCAAGACCCGCGTCCGCGTATTGTGTCATTTACGGGCAGCGTTGAAGTTGGACAAAAGATTATGCTCGCGGGCGGGCTGAAGAAATACATCATGGAACTCGGCTCAAACTCGCCTGTGATTATCCTGCCAGATGCTGATCTCGACCTCGCAGTAAAAAAAATTAGCGTCGGCGGCTATACGCTCGCCGGACAGGTATGCATATCGGTTCAGCGGGTAATTGTTCATCAATCTATCCGCAGAGATTTCACCGCGCGCCTGGTCGAAAGTGTGTCTGCCCTCACGGTTGGCGATCCGTTGGACGAGAAGACCTGCGTCGGGCCGATGATCACCGAAGCTGAAGCCAGACGCGCTGAGCAGTGGTGCAATGAAGCAATTACGCAGGGCGCGAAAGCCCTGCTTCCAGTGAAGCGAGAAGGCAGCTTTCTGTATCCGCTTATTCTGGATGAAGTGACGCCGGTAATGGAAGTATTTTGCCAGGAGGCTTTCGCTCCACTCGTGACAATATCGTCATGCCAGAGCCTGGATGAGGCGATTCAGCTGGCAAATATGTCCCGATACGGCCTGCAAGCCGGCATTTTTACCTCCAACATCTCGTCAGCCCTTAAAGCCGCAAAAGAGATTGACGCAGGTGGAATCATGATCAACGAAATCCCAACCTATCGCCTCGACCTTATGCCCTACGGTGGAATGAAGGATAGCGGTGTGGGACGTGAAGGACTCAAGCAGGCCATCGAAGAAATGACCGAAATCAAACTCGTCTGCATCAACCTGTAAACAGCTATCCTCAGATTAGCGTTAACCGCTGCCTGACGCGGTGGCCATATTGCGTCAATCTGATCTTTCTTCGTCTTCCAACCCTCTGCTTTACATCCACTCTCCCGTTCTCCCCTGTTGCGTCCTATTTATCCGCCTGGTGCGGATTTGTACCTTAATGCGTCTAAGGTGCCTTAACCAGCGCCTGAAGCTCAGGAGGCATATCCACGGTCCGAATAGGGAATGGAATGACGATTCCTTCTTCTTTATAGCGCTTATGGAGCGCCTTAATGAATTCATGTTGGATGAGGTATTTGTTGACGAATTCGCGAACCCGAAGGACAACAGTAAAATTAATGCTAAAATCTGCAAACGTATGGTAGCGAATGTACGGGTCAAATTCCTTAACGCCTCCCGGAATGCGCTGTAGCACCTCCTTGGCCACCTCACACGTCACGCGTTCTACATGCGCTAGATCGCTACTATAATGAACCCCAACCTGAATCAGTAGCGACATTTCTTGTACGGGCAGGTAGTAATTCGTAATAATACTGTCAATGAGCTTGGTATTCGGGACAATCACGATGTTGTTCCACAGCAAGCGAATTCTTGTGCTGCGCCAGCCGATATCCTCAACGTAGCCTTCTTCGCCGCTTTCCAGACGGACAAACTGACCCACTTCTACAGGTCGATCCAGCAGAATATGAATTCCGGAAAAGAAATTCGACAACGTAGGCTGCAGGGCAAGTGCAATGGCCAGACTGCCCAGACCCAGAGTTGCCACGAGCGGCGTGATTGGAATTTCCAACACTGCCAATACAATCAGCGCGCCAAGGGTGAGGACAATCGCATGAATGATAAAGCGTACGATCCCTTGCGAAGTTCGGATCATCTTGATCCGCTCGTCGTATCCCATGGCGACTTGTACAATCAAAGAGTCGACAAAAAGAAAGACCAGACCGATAAACGAGACTTGCAGAAATTTCCCGTACAGCTCGGCCCATTTTGCTGGCAAAGGCAGAATACCCTCGAGGAGGATAAACGATACGACTATGATGGAACCAATTAGCGGCACGTGGAGCGCCTTGAGCATTGCTTCAGCGAATTTGCGTTCGTGCCGTTGTGCCCAACGCAAAATCCGCCCATACACAATCCTTTTCACAATGAGCAAAATCACCACACACAAGAAAAAAACCGCGGGGCCTAATACCCATGGCTTCTGGAGTATTTCATTCATAACTCAGCCTCCCTTCTGTAATAGATAACAATCGTATTTTCACGAGCCTAATTTTGCGTATCATTACTAGCGGCCACACATAGCATAAGCAAGCCTTTTCCTCATTCTTGCACCCGTCTATTTCCTCTTGATAATTCCGCCGAGTCATAGTAACTGGTATCTGGCATGCTTACGTGAAAAATAGGGTACAGTCCACGCGCTCGTTCCTCGCTTGGGACAGTCCCCGATTTTTCTCCCCGTCATTTCAAGTGTGATGGTGTACTAGAAACATGCGCAAATCGTGCTGATTCCTTCTGGAAAGGAGCCGCAACATGAAGAAGGCGTTTTATGGTCTGCTAGTTTTCTGCGTCATGTCTTTGGTGATGTTGCCGCTGGCGAGCGCCGGCAATGACAACATCCTCGACCAAGCACGCTCACTGAAACGCGAGGGAGAATTTGCAAAAGCCACTGCGCTTATGCAGCAGCATCTTGCCTCGGTCAAGGATTTGCCGCCAGCACAAAGGGAAGGGCTCAAATTTCTAATTGAGCGCCTCGCGCGTATTCGCCTTGACTATGATCTTACACGCCAGAACCTCCTCGATAGCTTGCAAAAAGCGGTCAAGGACTTTCAACCAGAGGAGCTCCAGAAATGGGAAGACGAAGGCCGCCTGGATAAGCAACGTATTGATGGTACCGTGTACTACGTGGGCCCAAGCGTTAGCAATCTGTTCTTTCGTTACCCGGACATCCGCGCCAGGAAAATCGCAAAATCCACTGGCGATCAGAAATTTGCCGACGCAGCTTGGGAAAACTATGTGAAACTGGTGGAAATGGCAAGGACATCACCCGATCCATTGCTATATCCGCAGACGTTTCGCGTGACCATGACGGTCACAGTGGATGCGAATGCCGTGCCTGCGGGCAAGACCATTCGCTGTTGGCTACCTTACCCTCGTGCGTGTCCCTCGCAAACAGACATCCATTTTATCAGTTCTGAACCTGAACTGAAATGGCTCGACAAGCCGGAAAGCCTCATGCGGTCGGCATACTTCGAACAGCCAGCCAAGCCCGACACACCGACGGTTTTCCGTATGACGTATCGCTACATGACATTCTCGCGCTTCTTTTCTATTGACCCCGCGCGTGTGCTCCCTTATGACACCTCTGACCCCGAGTACATTAAATACACGCAGCAAAAGCCACTGCACGTGGTCTTTCTTCCTGAATTCAAGGCACTCTCAACCAAAATCCTTGGCGACGAAACCAATCCTTATCTGAAAGCCAGGAAGATTTACGAATGGATTGCGCACAATATCGTCTACAGCTATGCCCGCGAATACTCAACATTGCTGAATATCAGCAAGTATACGTACGATCACCGCTATGGTGACTGCGGCCAGGAGGCCCTGCTCTTCATTACCCTCTGTCGCATGAACGGCATCCCTGCTCGCTGGGAATCAGGATGGGTTGCGTATCCCGGCTGGAAAGGCATGCACGATTGGACTCAGATTTATATTAGCCCGTATGGCTGGATTCCTGTGGACCCCTACTTGGGCATATTTACGGTGTCAATGGACGAGACGCTCACATCCGAGCAGCGCGAGGCGTTGCGCGATTTCTACTTTGGCAACATGGATCACTTCCGTCTTATAGCCAACAACGACCATTCCGTGCCTCTATTTCCTGCCAAGCGCTTCTTGCGGTCTGACACAGTGGATTTTCAGCGCGGTGAGCTGGAGACCGATGGAGAAAATATTTATTACGGCCGATTCAGCTATAAAATGGAATTCGAGCCACTGAATGAAAAGGCTACGGAATGATCGTGTGAGGGAGAACGTAGAGATTCCCGAACAGTAAAGTGCTTTTGCTTTTTTGAATAAGGCAGGTGAACCACGGAAAAGCAGCGGCGCTACTGCTTCACCGTGATGAGATCGCCGCTACTGATTGTTCCATTCGTCGGATCGTAATGATGAAGCAGAGCTCGCACAACCGTGAAAGTTGAGTTGACATCGAACTCCCTGACTAAATCCATATCGTAATCTTCGTCTGGCCCAGCGCTAATGAGGACCCAACCCGACCTCTCACCCTCCTGCCTGGCATTTATCGAATAGTAGCTATACCAGTGATTCTCGTCGAAGGAAAAGACATCAACAGGCATACGAGGGAGGTATGGCGTCGGGGTCGTTAGACAGGTATTTTTAAACGTAGGAACAAGGCGATTTTTGTACGTCTTATACTCCCATGCAGGATAGGTATTATTGTCAATGAAATAGGCTTCCAGCGCAGTAGTGACCTTCCGGTGATTATACTCGCCACCACCAACCTGTGCCCGCAGATAAAGCGCGCCTGAAGTAAGCATGACTGCCACAAGAAGACCACATGCTGTCCACATGGCTTTTGTCTTGTGTCGCACGTTCATGGCTGTCCCTTTTAGCTTGCTCTTAATCCTGAATGGCGCCCTTGGCCTGGCTGGATTACTAGTGCATCTTCAAACTTGAAATGATGGGTTGGTGCCTATGGCAAAGTCACTTGTTGATATGGCGTAGCGCCGCCGTCCCGGTCCGCCTCAGGCGAATCGTGAAGACGTCTCGCCTTCACATGAGGAGAGGGCAGGATGCCCTCGATACAGTTCGCCGCGGCGAACGCTACCCATCAAAACAATGTTGACGGACTACTAGAAGTACTCTTCTGCCCTGAAGATCAGTGGAGCCACATTCTTCAGCGTTTCTGAAGCAATTACCTGGCCCACGATAAGCGAGTGATCGCCTGCTGCGTACGTTGACACCACTTCACATTCAAGATAGGCGATAGCTTCCTTCAGAATTGGTGCCCCTGTCTGTTTCGTTGAGTAAGGGACATCTTTGAACTTATCCACTTTGCGTCCCGAGCTGGTCCCAAAATGCTTGGCTAGTGCCTGTTGTCCGGCGTCCAGCAAGTTAATGGCGAATACCTTGCTTTCCATAATGAACTCGTAGGTGTAGCGCTGAGGGGCAACGCTAATAACCACAAGTGGCGGACTGTAGGAAACCTGCGTCATCCAGGCAACAGTCAAACCATTGATCTTCTCGCCCTTGCGGCTTGTAACAATGGCCACACCCGTTGGCAAGACATCCAGAATTCTCCCCTGAGCCATCCTTCTCGCCCCCTTCCTTTTAATTACCAATCATTAACCTGATTTTTGGGGATAACTGCTCGTACGTGTTTCTTAGGAACGCCGGGTAACGATCCGGCGAATTCGCTCTTTACTTTCTTTGACTGTGCTAGAGATTTCTCGCCTAATCTCAGGGCAAAGGACCCTTTCTCCGAAGTCCGCAAAATCCGTACCAATCTGCACTAACCAGGCGTCTTCAGAAGAGGTGCGGCGTTGCTACTTAGCCCTATTTATTCTGCGCCTGCTTGATCAGCCAGGCCATAACATCCGGCTCATAATAGAGTGTTTTGATCCCGATCTTGATAAACGGGAGTCCTTTTTCCTTGCGCAACTTCAGCAACGAGGCCTTGGACACCCCTAGAATCTCAGCCAGTTGCTTCTCACCCAACAGTTCCTTCAGACTTGGTCGTTCCTGTTGCATGATGCAAAACCTCCTTTTGCGGGCTAGTCAATAATGACTTCCCTTGAAAATGACTCTTGACGTCGTGAGAATCCACTCCGAAGAAGTTATTGCCAGCGTTCAAAAATTACCACCTCATCGAATGGTTTCCGCGCTCTCGGCTCCGGCACATGCTCTTGATACCCCAGTGCCAACATCCCCACTACGCGAATCTTTTCAGGAATTCCAAGAATCTCCTTAACCTGATCCTCATAAAATGCTCCCAGCCAGCACGTCCCCAGACCTTCTTCCACTGCGACCAAAGTCATATGATCCACCGCAATTGCGACGTCAATCGGATATGCCAGCTGGCCGCAGGCCATGACGTAGTCACAAATCGTCGCGCATGCTACAATCACAACGGGGGCGTCAGCCACGAACATCTGGCCCTTTGCTGCTTCTGCCAGGCGTTTGCGAACCGATGGGTCTTTGACCACAAGAAACTTCCACTCTTGCAGATTACGTGCTGATGGCGCCAGCCGCCCTGCCTCCAGAACCTGATGTAACTTCTCCTCTTCTACGTCTCGGTGTTGAAAATTGCGGATGCTCCTTCGCTTACGAATTGCCTCCATTACGTCCATACTGCCTCCTCCGACTTTGCATAAAGATTATGGTGCTCTCTATCAGATAGGTCAGCAAGAATAGTCATTTGTCAGATAGCAAGTTGAGTATTTGCAGGCTTCTAATACGACTTCTTCCCCAACTGCATTTTGCTTTTAATGCTTGAAGGTTTCTTCAAGAAGATAGCGTGAATTGACAGGGTGCTCTTTGCTATTCGGCATCTCCAGTCATTGCCCAACCTTGCTTCCTCATCCCCTTGTGGATCGGCATCTCCAGTCATTGCCCAACCTTGCTTCCTCTCCCCTT
>CAYVXD010000174.1:0-7146 GCA_964454265.1 uncultured Candidatus Sumerlaeota bacterium
GGTTTTTGCTGATATAGTAAGTGCTCGTCGTAGAGAGCGTCAGATAAATGAGGGGTCGGAGGTAAAACTCCCCGACCCCTCATTTTACCTGTAAATACCTCACTATGGCTTGGCAATCAGATTTATTGGTCGGGTACACGTTGAAAATTGGCAGGGAAATGAGAGTGGTGAGAAATGCGGCTATTCCAGGTGCTGATTCTTGGTCAGTTCTTCTTCAATCTTTCGAATGGTTTCCGAATCTATCAGCTTACCATATTTAAGCGATCCCTTAAAGCGCTTCAGGTCAAGATGCATGAGAGACCATGTCTTGTGGGTATTGTGAGCAACAATTGCGCCCATATTGTTTGATCCCCAATACACTGCATCCCACGTCTTATCTCCCGTGGTAATTGAGATCACCCTGCCGCGCTGTAGCCCAGGCTCTCCAGCGCTCTCTACCGGGGAATTTGTACGAGAGGCCTTGGTCACAGGCGGCACCTGCTCGGATTTCTGTGATGGCGCTTTCTGATTGGGAATCAGTTTTGCATACTCGTAGCGGTCTAGATGATAGAGCAGGGCGTCGCGCTCCCAGCGCATTCGTCTAATCATCTGCGCAAGCAAATCGCCCGGGACACTACCGATCTGTTGCCACTGATATGCATAGAGACTCACGCCCTTTGGCTCCAGCGTTCCGTCGGCGTTGACCATGAGCACAATGTCATATTCCTTGTCGGGAATCTCTTGTTCAAAAATCCCTACGGTCCCATCATCGAGCTTGACAATTGCGCCCGGCTGAACGGGAGATGCGGGCGGCGCAGGATGAGATTCCACGGGCGGAGAGGAAGGTGGAGGTGAAGGTGCGATTTGTTCGGTATCTTCTGGCTTGACTGGAGGAGACTCTTTCGCGGTATCGGCTGGCTTGGGAGAAACCTGCGGCTCAAGCTGGAAATCATGCAGCGACCCCAGGATCTCTGATTCTACAGTATCTGTACCACTGTCGGAGTTCATGTCAGATTTGTGATTCGCACTACCGGTTTGCTTCATCGCCTTCGTGGGTGAGTTGGCATATGTAGACTTGCCTTGTTCAGCAATCCTCCGGCGTAAGTTCGAAAGGTAGTCAGTCTCTTCCTGCTCGGCCATAACACGACGAATGTGCGCTTCGCGATCCTCAGGAAGATCATTCAGGGAATTGCTTCGTTTTTTCTTTTCTTTCCCCTGGTTGTCCAGTGGTTTTACCATAATCTAAAACTTGTCTGAACGGTCAAAGTGACGAACTTTATCAATCCCTTGCCAGTACAACAAATTAACCCTTGGGCCTCACTGCAATGGGCAAACTGCCTTCCTAAGCCGCGATAGAATGATTCCCTTTTTACCGCTTTTTCCCCGTACGTTCACTATTAACATTTAATACTTGCCGTACACCTTCTTGTCAAATGTTTTTCTCCCTGCTTAACTTTTTTAATCCATATCTGTTTTTCTTATTGCACTTTCTTGGGACATGCTGATTGCCCCGAATTCTAATACCTCTATAAGACACCTCTGCATGAAAGTGGAGAAGGGTGTACCAAATTGCGCATAGTAGAGCCAATTACTGTACCATATAGTACACAAATGCGGCTCTTGCTTCTCCTCTTTTTATTCTCGCGTGAAACGCAGGTATTTCGTATCGAGCTTACCTTGCCCTGAGGTTTAGCGCTTTCTGTTGGTGCTATTATCGTGAGGCGTTTCTATGATTTGCGGTGGCATGCTCTGGAGGGTTGAGATTGTGCCGCATAGAATGACACCTATGCATATATCGTTTTGTATATTAAATGTCCGCACGCCCAAGGCGCATTTTCAACAATTCGCAGGAAACATCAATGGGGCAGACACACGGGTCTGCCCCTACGTCACGCACTAATTTAACCGCTGCTACATGGAATCGTCAGGTTTCGGGCAAAATTACTCCGTAGGGGCGAATCCGCCGTGGTCCGCCTCGGCGGATTCGCCCTTTCTCTTTTTTGATTTGGGGTCATTTATTTTGCAAAGGGTTATAGTAGCGAAGGGACAGGACTAGGGGATGTGGTGGTTGTGGGTTCCGGCGGAGCTGGTGGTGGCGGAGGTTCAGTTGGCATCTTTTCATGAGGAAGATAAGGAACAAGCAAATCCTGAGATTCCTGTATTTCTTTTTGACAATCGTCAATTCTTTTCTGAAGAAAGTGCAATTGCTTTTCAAGGCGCTCGAGGCGCTGTTGGAATCGCAATGGCATCGCTCCGTACGGAGAATCTGGCAGTGGGGGAACGGGTTCAGGCAATTCCGTTGGCGGCGATTCGACCAGCCGCTCAGGGTCTGCCTGCATCATCGCAAGCAACTCCCTGATCCGACTCAGGCGAGTCTGTTCACGCTGGAGGCGCAGGAGCTGTAGCCGATTGGCATCTGGGGCTTGCTTGAGCGCAGCAGTCTGCCGCTCAAGCTCCTCAGATCGTATGGTAATGGCATCTTCAATCTGCTTTCTATTATTAATGAACCGGCGGATCAACCGGCGTTGTTCCTGCTGTTTTGCCATTGAGGCTTCAATCGCTAGATGGAGGTCTGCTTCCGTCTGGTCAATCTCTTTTCGCAAGAAGAAGCGTCTGAGCGGCCGCCGCTCCTTCCCAAAGAGCTTTTTCGCATCAAACAGACGATTCAGCAGCTGTTCCTTACGTTGTTCCAGCCTGTGGCGCTCTTGGGTGAGACTCAAGAAGACTCCCACCTGCTCCTGCCATTTCATCGGCTGCCTGGCTCTTGCCTCTGGTTGACCTCGGCGATGACCCCGGGGATCCGCACGTTCTGACATGCCCTGCTGTGCCCTGACAGGCGCCGATACACCGACAACGAAGATCGCGGCGCAGAGAAGGATGCACCCACGCGTTCTGAGTCCATGTAGCCAGGTATTGCTCGAAGCTCGCCTGGCCATTTTTTTCTGACCTTCCATTCGCAAGGACCTTGCAGATTCCATGCGCAAACTCTGTGACTTTTCTGAGTATTGCATCGTATTTCAATCTCCTTTACTCGTAAGCCGTGAAATGCGCTCAGCCCGTCTTTTCCTGTAGATACCCGCCGAACCGATTTGTGCACTGCTGTGGCAGCGCACGGTTGACTTATTCACCCTGTAAAAACCATGCGCTGCGGGTGTCAGCAGAATAGGCACGTGAAACCATTAAATTTTATCCAGATCAATCTCATATTTTTGCAGCCGATATCCAAGGGTTCTGCGAGTAATACCCAGGAGTTTGGCTGCTCGAGTATGGTTTTTCTTTGTTTTACGCAGGGCGTTGATAATCCACCGTTTTTCAATGTCAGCCAGCGTCATCTGCTCGTGAATCGGTGTGGAGAGAGCCAATTCTTGTTTCGAATAGAAAGTCTGAAGCGCCAGAGGAAGGTCGCACGGCAGGATCTGCTGGCTTTCGCCCATCACCACAGCGTGTTCCACCGCGTTTTCAAGTTCGCGGATATTACCCGGCCAATCATAGGCAAGAAATAGATCAATGGTCTCTGGAGCGAACGTAATCGTCTTTCCTGGCCTCTGGAATTTCCTGGCGAAATGTTCAATGAGCGGCAAGATGTCTTCTTTGCGTTCTCGCAGAGGTGGTATGTAGATCGGTACCACGTTGAGCCGATAGTAGAGATCCTGGCGAAAGGCACCCTGCTGAATGGCTTCTTCCAGATTCTTGTTTGTCGCCGCGATCACGCGGACATCCACGGTAATAGGTGCCGTATCGCCAACGCGCTGGAACTTACCGTCCTGAAGTACGCGCAGCAGCTTTACCTGCACGGCCGGTGAGACCTCGCCAATTTCGTCGAGGAAAATAGTCCCGCCATCGGCAGACTGAAAAAGGCCTTTTCGGGTCTCAACCGCGCCGGTAAAAGCACCTTTCACATGGCCAAACATTTCACTTTCAAGCAGTGTTGTCGGAATTGCGCTGCAATTAACCGTGACGAGCGGCTTGTCCTTACGCGGGCTGGCTTGGTGAATCGCTTTGGCCAGGATTTCCTTGCCTGTCCCGCTTTCACCGCGCAGGAGTACCGACGCATCACTGGGTGCCACCTTGGCCACGCGCCCCAGCACTGCCTGCATCTGCTTGCTCTCGGCAACAATGTTGTCAAAGCGGAACTTGTCAACCAGTGCCTCGCGCAGCCGCACGTTCTCTTCCTGAAGCGTCTTGGTCTTCAGCACGCGCGCAAGCAGGATTTTCAACTCATCCAGAGGAAACGGTTTAATCAGATAATCATAGGCGCCTTTTTTCATCGACTCGACCGCCGTCTGCGCTGTGGCATACGCCGTCATCATGATGAACTCAGCCTGCGGCTGAATCTGTTTGGCCCGCTCAAGCACCTCGATGCCATCCATCCCGGGCATCTTCAGATCGCACAAAATGATCTGCACAGGTTGCGACTGCAAAATTGTCAGCCCCTGTTCTGGCTTGCTCGTGGTTATGACCTCGTAGCCTTGTTTCGTAAGCACGCGCTTCAGGATTCCAGCCATCTTGGGCTCGTCATCAATAATCAGAATGGTGGCCGACATCGCTTCTCTTGCCTCCTATATTCCCAGGCCGAATAATGCAGGTTTTAACTTCCACCAGCCGCTGCAGTGGATGCGATCCGTGTTGGCTAACACGGCAACATTACCACCACGATTGTCCCTTTGCCCGGCTCGCTGCTAATCTCCATTTTCCCGCCGCAGCCTTCTACTATATTGCGGCTGATAAACAGCCCAAGGCCTGTACCCGTTGGCTTGGTCGTAAAAAACGGATCGTAGATCGCTTTCAAATCGCGTGCCGGAATACCGCAGCCGTCATCGCGGATCTCAATGGACACCCGCCTGCGTTTGCGTTCCACCCGAATGGCAATTGTTCCACCTTGGGCAACAGCATCTTTCGCATTCAGCAGCAGATTGAGCAGCACCTGTCGAACACTCTTTTCGTCAATTTGCAGGAGCGGTAATGGCTCCTGATAGGTAGTTTGTACCGCAATCTGCTTCTTCTCCAGATCGTTTTTCAACAGCTTAAGCACGGATTCAAGCACCGACCTGATCTGAAAAGGTTGAACATCCGCAGGCGCTGCTGGCTGCGAAAACGAGAGAAACTGTGTTATGAGCGTGTTGAGACGCTGGCATTCTCCGATAATGTCAGTCACCAGCTGATGCTGCTCTGCATGCTCCGGCAATTCCTCCCTCAACCCCTCTGATGTGGCAAGAATTATGCCAAGTGGATTACGCAATTCGTGGGCCAGGCCTGCGGCAAGAGTGCCAAGCGATTGGAGACGGTCGGTAAAGGCGATTGCCTCCTCGGCCTTGATCAGGTGTTTGAGTAGCCGGTAGAACAAAGCGGCCACCAACACTAATAGTAAGGCACATACAAAACCCAGCCAGTAAAGACGGTGCTTAAGCCCCACGAGCTCTTGAAA
The DNA here is from genome assembly GCA_964454265.1 of uncultured Candidatus Sumerlaeota bacterium. GTDB lineage: Bacteria > Sumerlaeota > Sumerlaeia > MWCT01 > JAUWMI01 > JAUWMI01. The sequence continues at coordinate 5,405 of CAYVXD010000174.1, forward strand.
ATAGTCACGGCTGGCCTCCAGACGCAGCAGGCCGAGCACCCGGTTGTTTGCGTCTTTCAACGGCGTATAACTCCGCTTATAGGGGAAGTCTCTCACGCGATATAGAGGCGACGTGGCAGGGGTTCCTGTTTGTGCGTTTGCGATTTCCACCTCATCAATCTCGAGAAATGGAAATTCCTCGCCCACAGCATGGCTGCCCTCTGCATCAATAAGAATTTGATTTTCAAAATTCACGATCATCACTGTATGCAGATTATTCTGATTTCTTAGTCTCCTCAGCCAGGCGCGAAGGTCCTGAACATTCGGTGCATCGGCATAGGCTGCCAGCAACTCCACGTCAACATTCCCCTCTGCGTCCGCGAAGTCCTCAAGACTCCAATGTAACTTCTCGAGCTGTATTGCCGCGGTTTGGCCAATTGAGAGCAGACGCTGCCCCAGATCGCGTTCCTTTGACTCTTTTACCAGCTGAAGCAGATACCATCCGCCCCCATAGAGCACAATCAGAATCGCGGCGAGCAGAAGGAGCATGAGCCGGGAAAGAATTGTGTGAATACTACGATAGCGCTTCATCTCAACGATCTCGCGATAAGCATTCTATGTATGAACATATACCCCATTTTGGCCACAGAAAGCGCTCGCAACTCAGCAGTGGACTTTCGCTAAGCGTGCTTTTGTGCGCCATACCAGCTAGGCAACCATCGTAGGGCGGCTGAAGGGTATTGTCCAGGAGCGTTTTTCTCCATGTCAAGATGAATCTGTTGTTGGCACATGCTGTGCTAACATGCTGCGATTTATTGCTAACTCTTTGCGGCTCAGTATTATTCGTGCACCCAGGCCTAGTAATCCTCGGTCATCATCAGCCTTCTGTTGGATGAGAATGGCATTTTGCGATGAGCATCTCCTGTTCGTAACTCTCTGATAGAGCGCAAATGATAAAAGGATATAGGGAAAAATGATGAGGTTCTTTTTTGAAAATTTTACTGGACTACTCGTTCCGTGTCTGCTAAAGAAATATAAAATAGTGAATTTTTATATGATTGTACTTATTCCTCTTCTGCGGATTTGGAGCACTTTAGAATGCTAAACCGCGGTGTGCTGGTACTTAACAAGCATTGGCTGGCGGTGCACATTTGTAACGTCAGGCGGTCACTCGTGTTGCTCTATCAGGATCTGGCGCGTGTTGTCACTGAAGAATATGAGCTGCATAGTTTCGAGTCCTGGCGCGATATATCACGCTTTGCGCGTGACGGCGTGATCCGTACGCCGAGTTTTCAATTGATCATTCCCGAGGTGATCATGCTCACGCGATTCGCCAAGTGTCCGCCGCGCCAGGTTAAGTTTAATCGCCGCAACATCTATCTGCGCGACAATTATGCATGCCAGTATTGCGGACGCACACCGAGCCGGGATGATTTGACTATTGACCACCTTGTGCCGCGCAGCAGGGGCGGCCGATCCGTGTGGGGGAACGTCGTGCTGGCATGTACGAACTGCAACGCCCGCAAGGGTAATCACCTGCTAAACGAGTGTGGGCTCAATCTGTTGCGCAGGCCAAAAAAACCACACTGGACCGCCTGCGTGCGAGTTTCCGACTATGAGTCACATCGTCCCATGTGGCAGAAGTTCATTGACAATGTCTACTGGAACGTACCCCTGAAAGAGTAATTGCTTGTACATTCCAGTACGTCATCACATTTGAAATGAGGAGTAGAAAATCGGGGACTGTCCCAAGCGAGGAACGA
>CAYVXD010000175.1:0-7101 GCA_964454265.1 uncultured Candidatus Sumerlaeota bacterium
TCGCTATATCAACTATGAGGCAAACATTGAAAATTGGGGTGGCCTCGGCCCGAGTTGGATTGGATGGCGCCCCTCGGTCAGTTCTGATCAACTGAACGAATTCTACGAAAAATACGGCGAATGGAAACTCCTCTCTGTTGGCCCTGACATGTATGCCTCCTACGACAATATTCAATATTTCTTCATCTCGAACAATCTACTTTACGATCCAACCAATGGAACAGTCTCTGAAGGCGACATCATCCTTTCTCAAAAAACGGCATTTTGAACCCTGCCGCCTGCTCAATTGCCCTGAGTCTCCGTGCTTCGTTTGCCCTGTTTCAGACAGTCCCCGATTTCATCCAGCGCCCGCAGGCTACTTAGTTTCCGTCCTGGGTGCACCATTTTTCAGCATAATCTGAACAGCCTTAATGTTTAGATAATTTCCCGACCCGATACTCCCAAAAAGGCCTTGACACCTGAGGATATGAGTCTAATAAAAAAGTAGCTATCCTAAATTGATATATATTTTTTGTCGCCAACAATATTTCTTAATGAGGCTTGCCAATGCCAAAGTTGAAAATTCTTGTCGTTGAGGATGATGCCGATCAAGCAGCACTCCTGCATGAGCATCTGCGCAGCGAAGACTATGAGGTGAAATCAATTGAGCGCGGTGCTGATACCCTGGACGCAGCGAAAGTCTTTCGGCCTCATTTAATCATACTCGATGTTGACCTGCCTGGCATCGACGGGTTCGCCGTGGCTCAAACCCTGAAGCGCGATCCAGAAACAGCGTTGATTCCCTACCTCCTTCTCACTGGCAAAAAGCGTCAGATTGCTGACAAGGAAAAAGGTTTTGACGTGGGTGCATTCGATTACATCCTGAAGCCCTACGATCCTGATGATTTTCTGATTCGCGTAAAAGCCATCATCAGTCGCACGCGTATTCTGCAATCGGCATTGCCAACCATTAGCGCTATTGACCTGAAAAAAATTGAACTGCTGAAGCGCCTCTCAGAAACGCCGGATAAGGAACTTTTCCCCTTGCCTGACATCCACTCGTCCTTCGGCTACTCCTATCCCGAAGCTCGGGAGATCCTTGAGGCTAGCGCTGCGGAAACTGATCAACATCTTGCTGATCTCTCCCTTAAAGGCTGTCTGGAGAAGAACTTTTACACGAATATTCACCTGTGTCCGTTCTGCAACGTGTATAATCTGAATTTCATCGAGGTCTGCCCCGACTGCAAGAATCCCGACGTGACCATGACCGAGTTGATCCATCATTTCAAGTGTGCATACGTGGGGCCCAAGCAGGAGTTCCAGCGCGACATGGAGCTAGTCTGCCCGAAATGCGAAGAGGTTCTTCGGCACATCGGAGTTGACTACGAGAAGCCGAGCGAGAGTTTTGTCTGTAATGTCTGTGCGGTGGTGTTTCCTGAGGCTGAGGTCAATTGCTTCTGCCTTAATTGTCAAAAGCAATTCAAGCTCCCCGAGGCGATCCTGCGCGGTGTTTACCGCTACAACATTACGCCGCGTGGAAAAATGGCTGCGGCCACTGGCAATCTCTATGAAACTACCCTTGATCAGGCTTTTCTGGATACCGGGCTAGAAATTCTCAATTTTAAATATTTCCATGGCAAATTCCAGGAAGAGCTGAACCGCTTTAAGCGCTACGACCGACCATTGACCCTGATGATGGTTGGCATCCACTATTTCGACGATTACCTGAAACTCAAGGGGCCAAACGAAGCCACCAAGCTGCTCCGCAATGCCACGCAGTGTCTCAAAGATGCAATTCGCGACACCGACTTCCTGGCGCGCTTTGAAGAAAGCACGTTTGTTATTCTTCTACCTGAAACTCCGCTCCAGCAAGCTCAGGCGCTGGCGGATCGCCTGAAAGAACAGATTCGCGTAAGAAGCATCGCGATTGATAAGACAGATCGGCGTATCCGGCTTGACATCGCCATCATTGAGTGCACTACCAAGAAGGCGACTGTCCGAGAATTGATCGCTCAAGTTCATAGCAAAATGCTTGAAAATCACGCGTCCTAGAAAAAGCAGGAACGGACGCCTGCGCTGCCAGGCAGGAGCTCCAGCTCTGTTGCGCCCATGAATCTCGTCCAGCGAATATTGCTCTACAGCCATTTCCTTCCGGCCATTCCCCCCATCATAGAAGTTACCTCACCGCCGTGGAGCTCACCTCCGGCGCTCCCCTGCGCATTACCATTGCCGCGTATCCTGACTCTCCTTACTCCGGCCGAGTCGTTCACATCACCCCACAGGCCACAGTCCTCTCAAAACTCATCCAGCCAAAATACTACAAGCCGGTCCCCGTAATCAGTACAAAAATTCATTTCGACGAGCTCCCGCCAGTTCCGCTCCTTCCTGACATGGAAGTCCGCGTCCGCATCTTGTAAAAATTGGGCCATATGCTGTGTTTTGTCCGACTTTTTATAAATTGAAATTTCATAACTGCTGTCCCTAGCCTACCTAATTCCCCGAATTAGCGACGGTCATATAAACCCTCAGCTCCATGGAATAGTTATATTTCGCAGTCTCTTTCTTTTGATTCCCTTCCCCGCAGGATTTAAGAAGTTATTGCTGTCATTGCTGTCATCGCTGTCACCGCTGTCATCGCTGTCATCGCTGTCATCGCCGTCATCGCTGTCACCGCCGTTAGAATACTACTATCGCTACACTTAACATGATTGTTTCGCAGCTATTCTTCAAACTCAACCTTGGGAACTGAATATACATCCTTAGTTGTAGTTCCGCTTACGTGCTGTGTAACTCGAATGCCAAGTTGGGAACGAAGTCCTTTTAGACGGGTCAATAACGCATTCCTTGTAAGACCTACCTGCTCCTGAATATCTTTGTCTGATGCAGAGCGGGGGCCGTGAGTTAATATGAAGCCAATAATTGCTGAATCTTTTTCGTCCAGAGATTCTTTTCGCTTTTTTAATGCTTCCTGTATGGATTGGACATCTAATTGCCTTGGCTTTTTATTCTTTTCTACATATTCCATCGCCGTACGCAATACAGCCAAAGCTCGCCGGGGATGACCTCCAGTGGAAATTGCAAGAGAATAAAAGGCATCTTGAGTCATGAAACTTTTAAGGCTCTTATTTTGACTACGCTTAATTAGCCTTGTTCGAATCATCTGCAATAGATGGTCAGGTGGGAAACTTCTCAGCTCAACGAGTTCACCAAAAGAAAAAGAAATTGCGCCTTCATCACCAGGCAGGTTTTGGCTGATTGTATTAACAAAACTTTCGTCAAGCGATACTACGAAAGCTACACCTTCATGGCTAAACAATTCATCGATTGTTCGGGCAAAAGATGTAATGAACTTAAAGTAATTTTGTTCGTTTTCAGCAAATAACTTCACCCGTTCAAGATCATCAATTATTACCACGAATGCGCTCTTAGTATTAAATATAATGTCACTTATGAGTGAGCATGCTGATTCTTCAGTATGTTTCTGAATTTGTTTCTCTGTAACTTCCTTAACCATTCCCTTGATGACTAGATTTGCCCCTAATTCTGCTTCCCTTGCAAACCGAATGCTTAACTCCACGCGCTCAAGTTCTCTTTTGCTATCCAATTTTAGCCTTTTATCAGTTTTTATAGAGCCATTAATATGACACCTCAAAATAGCTGCAAGTATTTCTCGATATAGAGAATTCTCGCTTGTACCTGTCATATGCACATAAGCCACGGAAAGTCCATCCTTTTGGATTCTTTGACAAAACATTCTCAGAAATGAACTTTTTCCCACGCCCTGACTGCCATATACGGCACTCAGACGATTGCTTAATCCATTGTGTAGCTGATGCAGCTCATCCTCTCTATTAACGAATAGCCTTAGCCTCTTGTCCATTAAAATGAAGTCATCAAAAGGGTGCTGCTTAAATCCCCAGTATCTTAAAACAGGCGTCAGGATCATAGGTGTTGGCATAGAACGTGCTCTTTCTTATTTCTTATTCTTAACGCTATGTATAAGTCTCTCAGATTAGGACAGAAAAAGGGAATACACTATCTCCCCATTATTTTGGTAGTCTTCCAAACAGCAACAATCTCCTTTTACTTTTTTGTAAAAGTAATCGCCGCTTTTCCAATTGCATACCATGCCTCAATTCAACAATCAAACGAGCGGCGCGGGCAATATCCAATAGGATAGTTTCGTCACGGGCCATAAACGACCTCGGCTGTATTCAGTATTTCTTGGCGACGCATCCAGTTGTGGCTTTGTTCAACCGCCTTCCTGCTGAGCAGATCAATTTTGCGCGCCAATAGTCCTTCCAGCTCCTGTTCCATACGTACGTGATCGAGCAAACTCCAATCAGCTCCTGGCTCGAATGTCACCAGTATGTCTACATCGCTGGCTGGATCAAAGTCGTCCCGCAGCACGGATCCGAATAGAGCAAGCTCGCTAATACGCCAACGTCGACAAAAGTCAGCAATTTTTTCTCTGGGTATCTCCGTGTTCCGCTTTGTCATCGTTTGCCCTCTTTCTAAGACCGCAATATACCGCGGCTGGGAAATTCCTAAAGTCAAGCGCAAAGTTTCGCAATTCACATCCTATTATTTACCCGTTTGCTTGCCCTTTTGCAAACAAAAACCACAGACTGTTTTGCATTCCTTTACATATTGCAAAAAAGCAGACTTCTTGAAAAGTGGCCCGTCCCTTTTTCCAATCCACATTGCAATAAGGGTACCGTACCTCCAAAACTCTTCAAGCCTAAATACTATCGGCCCGTGCCCGTGATCAGGGCAAAAATTCATTTCGACGAGCTCCCGCCAGTTCCGCTGCTTCCCGACATGGAAGTCCGCGTCCGCATTTTGTAGAAATCGAGATTGTAGGGGCAGGTTTCAAACCTGCCCCTACATTTTGTGTTTTTATTGCTTTTCGCATAAATAACGGAACGGCCAAAGGCGCTGAAGGCCTTATTTTTGTGCGGATGCTTAGCCTTCAACTGTGCCATTCAACGTGGCACGGGCATCACGCCACAGGCGCATTTTCAACTTGCCCGTGTAGATTCATCCGCCTAGGCGGATGCTGCGTATAAAATAAAAAAACGAAAAACGCTCGCGAAAGCCTGAGTTCTGCGCCGCGGCTAAGCTTTCAACTGTACCTTTATCTATAGGAATCTCAATAATATCGCGCTTTCCTCAACTTAACCTACGATTATACGGCATATACGATTCAACAAACACTTCGTTTTATGCGGCATGATGGCAAAGCTCAGCCGCTGCAACGCCTTGTTAGCTTGCGCCCCACTCCTTTCCCGCTGAGAGACTTGTTCTCTCAGTCGTTGCTTCGAACACGGCTTGCCCTTCGCAACCGAGGCACGAAGCGCGGTACCTCTTTACGATACTCTTCGTATGCGGTGCTGAAACGGCGCTCGAGCTCTCGCTCCTCCAGTATGACCACAAGGTAGATAATAGCAATGTAGAACACGAGAAGAAGGTAGACCGCCAGGTAGTTGCTGAACAGCGCTGTGGCCGCGATCGCGAATCCACCCTCAAGGTAACGCGGATGTCTGACTCGCGAATAGATGCCCTCGGTGACCAGATTTCCTGGCCCCTTGGTCCGGGAGATCTCCGGCAATCCCAACATTGCAGATGGCGAAAGCTGGCGCATGCGCAGTACCCCGATGTAGATGCTCACCCCGAAAAGGAGAACGGCGAGGATCACGAGAGGCGTGCGCACACCGAAGTAAATCCTGAGTAGCGGTTCTCGGAGGCAATAGATCCCGATCATGATCGCGCAGGCAATGGAGCTCACAATCAGGTACGTTGCGAACGGTCCGATCTTGCGCCACTGCTGAGTGAACGGATGAATTAGAAGCCAGCACGGCGCCACCGCAGGAATCGTGACGACCATCACCAGCGCAACGTAGTACGCTGCGGTTTCCATGACGAGGCAATCCTCGATTGCTACGGAATCTTCAGCGTCGAAGCAACCTAACTTATGATCATACGGCCAAAGCGATTCGACAAATGCTTCGTTTTATACTGCCTAACTACCAAGCTCAGCCCGCGCGACGCAAGGACCGGACGCTTGCAGCGAGCGGTTGGGCGGACTCTTTGTCTTGCACCAAATCTGCCTTACGTACTTTTTCTCCACGGCTTAAAAACCCCTGCCAGATTCACCCCAAGCATCCCCGCCTGGTAGGACCGCTTGTCCGCTAGTGAAAGCCGAGCCGCCATACTCCTCGTGATGAGAGGGACTCTCCGAATTTCGTCTAAACGATTCGCAATCGTCTCCAAGGGTTCGTCGCTCACCATCCAGTTGAGCTTATCAAAGGCCTGCAAATTCAGAGGCCCCGAGTAGCTGCGAAGCGTCTTTTCGCCCCTCACATTGAAATAAATCTCAAAGCACGACATAACCAGCTCGCGTAGAGTTCGATAAATGGGCTCGCGAAAACGCAGCCCGAAATAATTCGACTTCGCTACTGCACCCCAGCATCCATCCCGCTTGTACAGCGCCACCACATGGTCATCATCGCGATTGTTTGGCAGCATATTGAGAATCAACGGGGGATGCCCAATGTGCCGCAACGCTGCCGCCCCAAACAACGCACCGTCAAAACAGTCCGCCTGGCGATCTCGCAACACACTGCGTGGACAACGATAAGTGTCTTCCGTGCTATAGGGGAGTTCGTCCAGGAAAGCTTGAATCTTGATCGGGCTGTCGAGGCGGGAAAATACTCTAAGTTCCTTTTTGTTGAATAGCGCTTCAAATACCTTTACTTGCTTCATCTTTGCTCCATACAGTGGACTTGAGCCGCCGCCAGTCAAGACTTTAGGTCAGCTCACTGACTTATACCGACACGAAACAGCGTCTTTGTTGCAATTTCAAATTCAAATTCTGCAGTAGAAGTAAGAAAACCAGAGCCGATGTCTGACAATATAAAGGGCTCTTTGTCAGAAAGGTTAGCAAAATAATTGTTGAGACATAGAGCAACTCCAGTATGTTTAGGGCTTCGAGGGTAACTGAAACGTCACAGCAGTTTGCTTCTAATGTTCCCCTCACCCCATCCCTCTCCCCTGAGGGGAGAGGAACTGGAGTTTGGACACCATCCTCTGAGGGTGAATATTAAATGTAAATGAAAAGGT
>CAYVXD010000176.1:0-7071 GCA_964454265.1 uncultured Candidatus Sumerlaeota bacterium
GTATTAAACTAAAAAAGCTTTACCCAACATTTTGAGACGGTCAGAGCACTAGTAGGATTCCGTATCAATTGTAGGGACAGATTATAATCTGTCCCTACAGATTCACAGGCCGAATGAGAAAGCGCTCAATGTGAGTAAGGTATGAGTATTGATACTGTACAAGAGAAGATTAGCGTGCCGGCGGTGGTCAGGCGTCAGATCGAGTCCGCGCGCTTGGACTACTGTGCAATTTGCGGCAAGTGCAACTCTGTGTGTCCCTCATATCGCGAGTTTCTTATGGAGATGCATTCCCCGCGAGGTCGTCTTGCCTTGATTCACGCATACGTCCGGGGAGAGCTCAAGGCAACGGAGAAAGTTCTTGAAGCAATATCGCATTGCCTGGGGTGCGGGGCGTGCACCTCAGCATGTCCCGCAGGAATACGACCTGCAGATGCGTTTCTCTGGATTCGCTCGGTGCCAGACTTCAGAGGCATACGCACACAGTTCGAGCGTTTTCTCCTTAGGTGTGTTGCACGCGATCAGCGCCTGATGCGCATAGCCACAGGCCCGCTACGCCTGTATCAGCGTATGGGTCTTCAGGCGCTTGTCCGACGCTCGCAAGTCTTGCGTCTCTTGCCGTTTCATCTTGCTGCCCATGAATCGCTGTTACCTGCCTATCAGGGTCGGCCCTTCCTCGATCGCATTGAGGAACGCACAGCCAGCGTTGCGGTGTCCAGGGGGCGCGTTCTCTATTTCGTAGGATGTGCGATGAATCTACTATTTCCACGGGTGAGCCAGGCAACGTACCATTTGCTACTGAAACTCGGCTATGAGGTCGTTACACCGCAAGACGTGTGGTGTTGCGGAGCGCCGCATCTCCACGAGGGCGAGCTCGAGCTGGCCCGTCAGCTCGCGCGGAAGAATTGTGAACGACTTCTGCGCGACGATACAATAGCCATTGTTACAGACTGTGCAAGCTGCGTCGCGATGCTGAAATCCTATCCAGCGTTCTTTGAAGATGAGAGCACTGAGGCGAAAGCAGCGCAAACCATAGCGCTGCGCACGCGCGACGTGGGCGAATTTCTCTGCGAGGCTGGCCTTGAACCTGAGCGATTCCGCTCGTATAACGGCTTGCGCATTACGTATGATGATCCGTGTGAATTGCGACACGGCCAGAAAATCGAAGAATCTCCGCGCAGATTGTTGCAATGCCTTCCGGGAATTCAGTACGTTGAGTTGCCGGAAGGCGACTGGTGTTGCGGAGGTGCAGGCGCATATGCCGTGAAGCATCAGGATATGTCAAAACGCATTCTGGAGCGTAAAATGACACACCTGCGCTCGCTTCACGTAGATGTAGTGATCACTGCAAATCCCGGCTGTCTTCTCCAGCTGGAACGCGGTGTTCGGGAAGCTGGTTTGCCGCTGCGCGTGTTACACTTGAGCGAGCTCCTGAATGAGAATTACGCTGAGCAAGCAGAGAACGCAGCAGTGCACATAACATCCTGACGCGGTTCTTGAATTCCTTCTTCCTTCTCAAGCGTTCTGGTTTCCATCCCTGGCGCCGTCTTTTCTCCTATCCCACATTCTGCCTTACATGATTTTCTGACAGAGACCCACACCATTAAATTCGTTGTCCATGACGCAGGATATTCCTCAAAGCCGCAGTACTAAACGGGGCCAATTTCCCCATTTCTCTTGACACATTGGATGTAATAGCGGCAAATAAAACAGATGCATTTCAACTCCAGGAGGTAGGTACAATGGTTACAAAAAGGGTGATATTCTTGATAGGCGTTTGTGGACTCATGGTGCTGGTTGGGTACGTATATGCTGATATTCCGCACATGATTAATTATCAGGGCGTAGTTGAGGTTGATGGGGTCAGATTTGACGGCACAGGATATTTCAAATTTGCTATCGTGAATGCGGCTGGAGATGTGACCTATTGGTCAAATGATGGCACAAGTATCGCGGGCAGTGAACCTACCGATGCTGTTTCATTATCAGTTTCCGAGGGTAGATTCAGCGTGCAACTGGGCGATACCAGCTTGCCTAATATGACTCAGGGAATTCCTCTTAACGTATTTGATACCGTTGAGACGTATGTGCGGGTTTGGTTTGATGATGGAGTAAACGGCTCCCAGCAGCTCAGCCCTGACAGCCGCCTAAAAAGCACGCCATATAGTTATAAAGCAGATGATGCACAGACGCTCAATGGTCAGCAGAGCAGCTCTTTTATTACCTCCGCCGGTGACTATGGCCGTTCGGGCGTGGCCACGAATCTCTACGAAGGCAGCCAGACATTGACCGAGAAATATCTTAATGCCATAGGTCCGGACAGCATCAGCGGGTCGAGCAGTGGAAGCATTCTGAGCGCAACGAATAGCGGAACCGGATATTCCGTCTACGGCGACGCCACTGATAATGGGGAAGTAGAAAACTATGGCGGTTATTTTGTGGCCGGAGGAACGGATGGCCGGGGCGTTTACGGAGAGGCCACGAATAGCGCGGGAGGATCTTTTCAAAGCAATTATGGCGGGTACTTTAAGTCTGCGGCCAGCTCTGGCGTGGGCGTCTATGGCGAGGCCAGCAGTACCGCGCAAACATTACAACATAACTTCGGCGGCTACTTTACAGCTGCGGGCGGCCTAGGTACCGGGGTTTATGGTAGGGCCACAGGCCAAGAAGGCCGGGGCGTCGAGGGGTATGCCAGTCATACTGGAGAGTATGACCTGACTTACGGCGGCTACTTTTTGGCTGTGGGCGCACAAGGCCGAGGTGTTTTCGGGGCAGCCACTAATAGCGGAGATGTGACAAACTACGGCGGCTATTTTAGGACCGCGGGCGAACGAGGCCGGGCCGTTTTCGGCGATGCTACTAAAATAGGCCCCTCTGTACAGAACTACGGCGCCTATTTTAAGGCTGCAGGCGGGACTGGTCGAGGTGTCTACGGCGAGGCCACTGATGGCGGAGATGTAGAAAATTACGGCGGCTACTTTACGGCTGCGGGCAGATCGGGTGGGGGCGTCTACGGGGAGGCCTCAGGCATCTTTGGCCAGGGCGTCTCCGGCAAAGCCACGGGCAGCGCTGGCAAGGGAGTCTCCGGTGTGGCCTCGGGCAGCAATGGTATAGGCGTCATGGGCGAGGCCACTGATACAGGGCTTGGGACGAACTACGGCGGCTGGTTTAAGGCCTCGACCTCCTATTGCGTAGGCATCTACGCTTTGGCTTCGGGCGCATCTGGCAATGGCGTTGAAGGCTATGCCACAGGCGCCAGTGGCACGGGCGTCGTAGGCTCTGGGAAATTGTATAGCTTTTATGCCGCAGGCCCTCCTGGTAGTATAGATTACGGCACATTCACTGGCGGCCATGACGTGAAGCTCTCGGATGATTTTCCCGCAGATGTTAAGCCGGGGATGCTTGTTTCCGTAACCGGCAAGACATATGTCAGGCCTGCTGAAGATGGCGTTGTATGCGTCTCTTCCACACTACCGACAGTGAAACTTTCCGACACGGGCAATGACAACGCGGTTTTTGGCGTTTTTGTCGCCGAGTCTTCCCTGATTAAAGGCCACTGGTACAAGGCGAACGAAGGAGAACGTTTCGGTACAGTTAATGCTCTCGGCGAGGGTCGGGTCTGGGTGTGCAACATAAACGCCCCGATCGAAGTAGGAGATTATATCACTACTTCATCTGTCCCCGGCTACGGCCAGAGACAGGATGACAGCCTGCTTCGCTCCTGCACCTTGGGCAAGGCGATAGAAACGGTTGATTGGGATTCCGTGAACGAGACCGTCGAGTTTAACGGACAAACACTCAAAGTTTATCTTATTGCAGTGGTTTATACAAGCGGATAACTAATCCCAACACAACAGAAGCACTTAAAGATGCGAAGAAGAATAAGCAGGTAACAAAAATTTATAACAGGAGAGCATTCAGAATGAGCATAAGAAGGCAATTGCCAATCATACTGACTATCGTTCTTATGATTGTCAGCAATGTTGGGTTTGCACGCAGTAGCGTGAATTATGAAATTATTGCTGAGGAAATTGATTCAGCGGGTAGAGAGCGAAATTCCACAAACTATCATATATGGGACGCAGTGGGCGAGCCAGCGGTAGGCAAAGTAACGAGCGGAAATTATGAACTGATTGTCGGTATTCCCCTTGCTGTGCCGACACCAAGCCCAACTCCTACTCCAACAGCATCGCCAACCCTTACTCCAACACCGACTGCGACTCCCACATCGACACCAACAGCTACTCCAACCGCAACGCCGACTCCAACTCCTACCCCCTGGCCGATGGTTTTTGACTTTGTCCCGGATACTGAAGATTGGATGAGCGGCGCAGCCCCAGCCGCGTTTACCGCTCCCGATTTCGCCTGGGAACCTGACTACCTGAAGATAACCTCATCAACGAATACGAATACGTTCGGCTACTGGGTGAGTCCGCAGGATGCAATTCCTGCGGATGCGGATTATCTCTATCGCGCCCGGTTTAATGTCAGGACTGATATAACGGATCAAGCCGTTGTTCCGCAGATACGACTTCGCGCAAACTCGCTGAACCTGCAGCAGTATGATGTCCTGTCAATCGAAAGCGCGACTGACGGCGCTGCGTCTCCCGCCGTGGCGGGTGCGGATTACGACCTTTACTTTGTGCCGCCAGCAAATGATACCGCCGCTATGCTTGCGTTCGATCTTCTTAACTTCAATCCCGACGATGCTGCGGTGGCAGAAGTTGCGCTGGATACGGTTACCGTTGAGCGCTTTGCCCTGAGCTCACTTCCAGCGGCGACCGTGGTTCATGATTATACCTTTGCGCTGAGCACAGATGGCTGGACAACGGGTGGTGCACCGATAGCGTTCAGTCCGCCGCAGTATATCTATTCTGGCAGCGCGCTTGAGCTCCGCGCGACAACCAATACGAATACATTTGGCTACTGGGTAAACGATCCACAAGATATAACGATTGAAGCGGATCGTCTTTATCGAGGGGCATTCGAAGTGCACACAGACGTAACTGACCGTGTGCTAGTTCCGGAGATGCGGCTGCGGTTCAATACCGGGAATCTGCAAGCTTCGCACGCACACGGCATCCAGAGCGCAGGCGACGGCGCCAACTCCCCTGGCACCACAAACACGACATACAACCGGATGTACTTCTTACCACCAGTAAACTGTGTCGGCAAAGGGCTCGTCGTCTCCTTCGACATACTCAACTTCAATCCCGGAGACGCAGCCGAAGCCTCGCTCATCCTCGACCGCGTAACCATCGAGACCCTCTCACCCCCAGCTTCCCCCTGATCCGCCTTCGGCGGTGATCCGCCTCCGCCTTAGCTTCGGCGGACAAGTTTTGCACGTAGGGGCACACTGCAGCGTGCCCCTCCTTCTCTGAAGCAGCCTGGCTTCTTTTCTTGCATTCTGGCTATCATTGGACTAAAAAAAGGCAAATACGTCTGTTACATATTAACCAACCTTAGCGATTTCACTATTATGCGTTGCACATCGTCCGCGAAGCAAATATTATCTGAGCGGGATGAAACTCCAAAAACTCTGCAAAACGTTTCTGTTGATGGCTATCTTGAGTCATTTTTTTCGTGAACAAAGAAAGGGGAGATTCATGAAACAATCAGATTTATTGCTGGGTATTTGGCGCAGGATTGTAGCTCTGCTCATCATCACTATGCTTAATGTTTCTGTCGTTTGGGCAGATGACGTAGCCGGGGTGAACGCATTGCTGGATCGAATTGAACAAGCCTATGCTAATCGTGATGCCCAGGCGTTGTCCAACTGCCTGAGCGATGATTTTGTTGCGGTCATTGATCCCCCCAACCGACCTTCAGGCGCCATTGTCTTTAACAAATCCTCTATTCTGCAGGCGCAGGCCACACAGTTTGCCAAAGGCACATGGGCAAAGGTGGGGCGTCTCAACATTCCGCCCAAAGTGCTAGCGTTTTACTATGCGTGGTATGGCAATCCTAAAGTACAAAATGGAAGTCAACGCTGGTTTCACTGGGAAGGCGTGGACCAGGCGAGAAAGAAAATCCAGAACAGCACGCATTACCCACTGCTTGGAGCCTACGATTCACACGCTCCGGATTTGATCGCTCAGCATTGTACATGGGCGAAGCACGCTGGGGTAGATGGATTCATTGTAAGCTGGTGGGGTAAAGGGACATTTGAAGACCAGGCGGTAGAAAGGATACTTAAGGGCTGCAAAGATGCAGGGCTTCAGATGACAGTTTATTACGAGGCGGTACCGAGTCCAAAAAATGCAAAATCGGCTGCAGCAGACGTTCTTTATGTTCTCAATCGCTACGGCAGCCATCCGGCGTGGCTGAAGGTTGAGGGAAAACCGGTTATTTTTATTTATGGTCGGGCGCTAGGTGAAATTGGCTTGAAGGGTTGGCGCGAGGCTATAAATGAGGTGAATAATAACTACCCATCAGGGGCTGTGTTTATTGGTGACCAGATCAGCCAAAAAGCCGCTCGCATTTTTGATGGGGTGCATACATACATTACAGCTGGCAATTTACAGGGTAAAACTCCTGAGCAGGCTAAAGCATGGGCTAAAGCAACGTATTCGGGATGGGTTGAATTAGCCGCCGCTCAGGAACGAATCAGTACGCTCACCGTTATCCCCGGCTATGATGACACGAAGATTCGTAAGCCCGGCTTGAAGGTAGAGCGGTTTAACGGAGACCTGTACCGCGCGCAATGGGAAGAAGCAATCGCCGCTGACCCGCACTGGGTGCTTATCACATCATGGAACGAGTGGCACGAGGGAAGTGACATCGAGCCGTCTGTCGAACATGGTGGAAAATACCTTAATATTACTGCTGAATTCGCCAAGCGGTTCAAAAACAATCCCTCATTGAAGCATCGAGCTAACACATCGCAAAGTTATCTAAATGCCAATGTCAGAGCTAATCTGAGGGGTCGGGGAGTTTTACCTCCGACCCCTCATCCCGACCCTGAACAAAGTGAAGGGGAGGGATCTCCTTAGGACAGACACGGGGGACGACAGATACGGGGGACAGGTTATGGATTTCTCTTTTTCCGTTCCGGTTTCTGTCGTTTCATACAAC
>CAYVXD010000177.1:0-6939 GCA_964454265.1 uncultured Candidatus Sumerlaeota bacterium
GGCACGTCTGAGAAAGGCGCATAGTCTGTGTGGGATACTATTAAAGGACCCATACCTGAAGGACCCATACCCAAGCGTTCTCTCAGGTTTGTGAGTTTGAAGTTACCATGAGCATTGGTAAGTACATAACGCTCTCGATCCGACCACACAAAAACCCTAGCGCCTTCAACAGGCTCATCTGACGAATTGACTACCAAGCCCTCGATGGACATCCCTTGTGCCAGATGGAATTCAAGCTCCGCTTGGATACGCTTGGATTGTCCGGCGTAACCATCCGCTTCGACGTAAAGGAACTTTTTCTTTGGGTCAACTTTTACGTCCTTTAGTTCGAACCTCCCTTCATGATCAAAGATACTAATCAGCTCCCTTGGTCTGACAAAGGGGTGGTTTGTAAAGTTAAGCGCAAACTGTTGGATCGGCCGATTAGTCACTTCTTCCAGGACTCTTCCACGAATCGTTACCGCTCGTCCCAGCTTTGACAATTTCACAACCAGATCGTCCGCCGGGACTGAAACATTCTTGCCGTCAGTCTCGTGGAAACGACTTTTGCTATCTACGTAAAAGATATTCACAGTTATCCCGTTCTCTAAATTAGTAACCCTGAAGTCTCCCCGCTCATCAGGATACGTATTGCCAATACTTCGTCCCCAACCCGGCTTCACTTCGGTCTGCACAATAATCTCGCCTTCCGTTATGGGCTGTTCATCTTCATCCAGGATGATGCCGGCAATAAAGCCATCATATCTCTCCCGGTCCAACCGGATGACCAGATCCTTTATTGGTCGTTCAATACTGGGGTTCAGTAGGTTCAGAATTTTTTTTGCACAACCGGGTGTTTCGCAGAAAATCTTATAAAAAGGTCCCGGGCACAACCCCCCGAATGTGAATGTTCCGTCCGAACTGCTTTCGGTCTCCGAAACTAGTGGAGTAAAGGCGCCGCCTATGAGGCGAAGTGAAGCGCCTTCGACTGGTTTGTCGTCCTGGTCAATGACTTTACCGCTGATGTATGTCGCCGAAACAAGGTAAAAGACCAGATTCTCAATATCCTGACCTACAAGGTTTGCCTTGATCTTTTTTGCCTCTTCCGGCATAAAGTATTGCTCAATAATAGATGGATCTACAGACCCGAGAGAAACTTCGTACCGTCCATCGGAAATATCGTCCAGGTTGAATATCCCATTATCGTGTGTAAAGACTTCTTTGATTTTTCGCCCTTGTTGACTTAAGAGAACCTTAATTCCGGGGATAGGTTTATTGGTGAACTTTTCGAGAACTAGTCCTTTGATTGCATGCTTCTCGGGTTGAACTTCCGAAATCATTGGTTCCGTGGGCAAGAGTTGCTGGGGCTTCTTGGTTGGTTTCCCTTCCGCAATGTCACTCTCTTCTTCCTCTTCTACCATGCTGACAGGGGGAGCCTGAGGCGCTGGAGGTTGAGACGGCTGACGGAGAATTGTCCAAGTGGCTATCAATCCGATTATGATGACCGCAGCGATGGTTACGATCTTCTTAGCTGAAAGCGCCAGTATGGGAAGTGCCGTCTCGATCGTGAGTGATTCCATAATGCTCACTGGGGGAACGCCTCCAGCGGGCATAGCAGATAAGATTGCATTCCGCCTCTTCTTGGTTGGCTGGTGCTGACGAAGTTCCCCCTCGATCTTCTCCATAAGGCTCTCGCGGAGTTTTTCGCGTCCGAATTTCAGCCGCATCTTCATTGCCTCCTCGCTTATACCGAGGAACGCCGCTGAACGGCTGATTGAAAACCCCTCTACATAATAGAGCAAAATCGCCTCCCGTGTCTTTGGCGGTAACTCCGCCACCTGGCTCCATAGTATATTGCTTAGCTCTTTACGAGCATAAGCTTCGGCGGGGGATTCGGCCTTAGACTCGACCTGTGCGGAAAGAGTCTCTTCCGATTCAGTAAGTGGAATTCGGCGCTTTTTCTTTATAAATTGCAGGGCAAGGCGCTTTGTGAGCGTATAGAGCCACGAGGCGAATTTCGACGGATCGGATAGTGCCCGCAATTTCTGATAGGCGCTTAAAAATGCCTCCTGCACGATGTCTTCGCTGTCGCTGTAGTCTCCCGTGATGTTCAGGGCAACGGCAAAGACCATCCCCTGATAGGCATCTATCAGTGCTCCGTATGCCTCATTGTCTCCCCCAAGAGCCTTAAGTACGTATTCTCGATCGCTGAGTCCCATAATTCTTCCTTGCACTACTTCTCATTAAAGCAGAGAAGATAATAGGAAAAAGGTAAGAAAAAATGAAGCCAAGCTTGCCCCCATACCGCAGCTTTCTGCCACCGTGGCTCCGTAATGCCAATATCCAGAAATGCCTATAGAATATCGTCAAGTTTTCCTGGATCGCTAAACGCGCGCACCAAGAGCTTCATGAGTTACTCATAGCAGGTTGGGATACCGCGAGGCTGCACTTCTCTTCTTCCCACTTCACAATTTCATAGACCTGCTGGGTCCCTGCGGCCGCAGGCAGGAGGATGTCAGGCCAAGCCATGACTTGCCCAGAGAGACTGTACCTAATGCAGGCACTAGGGGCAGGTTTAAAGCATGCCCTTACCCTTGCGGTCGCGGGTGAGAATTTCCTTGAGGAACTGGCCGGTGTAGGACGCATCAACACGGCCGACCTCTTCTGGCGTTCCACAGGTAACCACCCAGCCGCCGTCGTCCCCGCCCTCTGGCCCCAGATCAATGAGATAATCTGCGGTCTTAATCACATCCAGGTTATGCTCGATAATGATTACGGTGTTGCCTGCGTCCACCAGTTTGTTCAGAACATTGAGCAGTTTCTTGATGTCGTCAAAGTGAAGGCCCGTGGTTGGCTCGTCAAGAATGTAGAGAGTCTTTCCGGTTTGCTTTTTGCTGAGTTCGCGCGAGAGTTTGACGCGCTGCGCCTCGCCGCCTGATAGTGTGGTTGCAGATTGGCCGAGAGTAATATAGCCGAGCCCGACCTCGTAGAGCGTTTCCAGTTTTCTGCGGATTGGCGGGATATTGGCAAAAAACTCATACGCTTCCGCGACGGTCATGTTCAGCACGTCGGCAATGGTTTTTCCCTTGTAGCGAATTTCCAGTGTTTCGCGGTTAAAGCGCTGGCCTTTGCACTCTTCGCATTCAATGTAAACGTCGGGCAGGAAATGCATTTCGATCTTAATCATGCCGCCGCCCTGGCATGCTTCGCACCGACCGCCTTTTACGTTAAATGAGAATCTCCCGCGTTTATAGCCCCGCATGCGCGACTCGGGCACCTGCGCATAAAGCTCACGAATCAGATCGAACACCTTGGTATAGGTCACAGGATTCGAACGAGGTGTTCGACCAATAGGCGATTGATCGACGTCAGCCACTTTATCAATTAACTCCAGTCCGTGAATAGCAGCACATTTGCCCGGTTTAACCGGCGTTTTATAGAAGTGCTTTGCCAGCGCCGCATACAAGGTGTCGAGGATTAGCGTGGATTTACCGGACCCCGATACGCCGGTGACGCAGGTTATAACTCCTAGAGGAATAGTAACCTCAATGCACTTGAGGTTATGCTGTACGGCGCCAATTATTCTGAGCGAGTAATCGGGTTTCACGGATCGGCGTCGCGGGGGAAGTGGAATTCTCTCTTTCCCGGCTAAATAACGGCCGGTAATGGATCTCCTACACTGAATGATTCGCTCCACCGGCCCGCATTTTACCACTTCACCCCCAAGGCGTCCTGCGCCAGGGCCAAGATCAATTACGAAATCGGCAGACCGGATGGTGTTCTCGTCGTGTTCCACCACAATGATAGTGTTGCCGAGGTCGCGCAGCTGCTTCAGGGTGGCGATGAGCCGACGATTGTCGCGCTGGTGAAGACCAATGCTGGGTTCGTCAAGAATGTAGAGAACCCCGACGAGCTGAGAGCCAACTTGTGTAGCCAGGCGGATGCGTTGAGCTTCGCCGCCTGCCAGGGTGCCTGACGGGCGGTCGAGCGTGAGATAATTCAAGCCGACGTTGTCGAGGAAAGCCAGGCGATCTGATATTTCTTTAATGATTTGGCTGCCGATTTGTTCTTCGCGCTCTGTGAGAGGAAGCGTGAGGAGGGTTTGGCGGATAGCTTTTGCCGGAAGTGCACAGAGCTGGCTGATGTTTAGGCCATCAAGCTTTACTGCGAGCGCTTCTTTACGCAGCCGCTGGCCCTGACATTCAGGGCAGGGCGTGTCGCTACAGTATTGCAGAATCTCATCGCGTACTGCCTCGGATTTGGTCTCCTTCAAGCGGCGTTTCAAACGAGGGATGATTCCTTCGAAGGGTTGGCGAATCTCATGGCGCGAGCCATTGCTCGAACAATATTTCACAGAAATGCGTTTTCCTTGCGAGCCGTAGAGAAGCGCGTTCCGCTGCCGCGCTGTAAGCCGGTTGAATGGGACGGCAAGGTCAATGCCATACTGCCTGGCAACGGATTTGACAAGCCGATAGGTCCACGATGTGTATCGAGGACGTTTCTTATCGCCGTTGACAAAAATTCCCTCCCACGGTTCAATCGCCCCTTCCAGTATGCTCTTTGAGCGGTCCGGAACAACGAGTGATCCGTCAATTTCAGGCAGCATACCCAGCCCCTTGCAATGCGGACATGCTCCGTATGGGCTATTGAACGAGAAAATGCGCGGAGTCAGCTCTTCTACTGAGATGCCACAGTCCGGGCAGGCAAACGTTTCGCTGTAAAGGAAAGACTTTGGAAGTGCGCGACGCTTTTTCGATTTTGGATAGGCGACGATATCAATGGCCACCAGTCCGTTCGCCTTTTTCAGTGCAAGTTCAATCGAGTCGGCCAGACGTCCTCGTATGCCCGCATTCAGCACCAGCCGGTCAACGACGAGTGCAATGTCGTGTTTGTGTGTCTTCTTCAACGTGATCTTCTCGTCGAGTTCGCGTATCTGTCCGTCTACCTTCACACGGATGAATCCATCTTTTTGTGCCTTCTCGAAGAGTTTCGAGTATTCGCCTTTCCTGCCGCGCACCACCGGGGCCAGCACCATGAGCCTGGTTCCATCCGGTAGCGTCAGTATGCTATCAACAATCTGCTGAACTGTTTGCCGGGTAATCGGCTTGCCGCACTTATAACAATGCGGGATGGCGATACTGGCATAGAGGAGCCGCAGGTAGTCGTAAATTTCAGTCACCGTGCCCACAGTTGAGCGTGGGCTTTTGCTGACCGTGCGCTGTTCTATTGAAATGGCCGGGCTCAGTCCTTCGATGTGCTCCACTTTTGGCTTGGGCATCTGATCGAGGAACTGGCGCGCATATGCAGATAGGCTTTCGACGTAGCGGCGTTGACCTTCGGCGTAGATTGTATCAAACGCCAGCGAGGACTTGCCCGAGCCGCTCACCCCTGTGATGACGATCAGCGTGTTTCGCGGAATTGATACCGAGATATTCTTGAGGTTGTGTTCCGATGCGCCGATTATAGCGAGTTTTCTGTTACGCGAATAAGGCAATTTCGCACATTCTCCCAAAACAATCTCTACTGCATATTATTGGCGTTTTCCTCTGCCAGTCAATAGAAACTCTGGCCTGCCCTCACTGGCTCCTAATCCGTCAACCTCTGAAAAATCTGGTGAATTGAAATGAAGACATAGGTTGTTTCTGGGTTGTTGGGATACATACGGTGTATAAAAGGAACCGATAGTAGATACGGCCACCCGTGTTGAAAACAAAAGCGGTAGGGGCGGGGTTTCCCCGCCCAGGGCGAGGAGACCTCGCCCCTACAATTACCCGAATGGATACCCCTTTAACGTAACGCCATCCTCTAATCTGAACTGAAGGTTGACGGATCTTGGCGTAGGCCGGTAACCTGCCCGACGTGTTATTTCTCTTGCACTGCGATGGCCTTCGGGTTAGAAGCAATTCTAGCAAGCTGAGAAATGCGGGCGAATGCAGGATGATTTACGCGCGGTGATGATGCAGAATCTGGTGAAGGGGCTGAAGCGATGAATATTGTTGAACGGCGACAGGTCAAGCGGGTGGAATTCCAGATGCCAGTTGAACTAGAGATAGCAAATCATCTGGATAAGAGTCGGCCTTTCCGATTTCAGGGAGAAACGGGAAACCTCAGCGAACGAGGAATTGGCCTAGCGGCACTCGTCGGTGAGACGGAGCTCATGAAGTTTTTGGTCGGCCACACTAAATATGCCTTGGTCCGCTTACCAGTTGGCGAGCACAGCAAAATGCAGGAGGTATGGGGAAAGATCAGCTGGTTTGACTATGCAAGGCAGGGTGAGCGCTACGCATTTAGCATTGGCCTCTTCTTCGAAGACATTGAGGAGTCGGTCATGGGAAAAGTTAGAGCCCTGATTGGGTCTGTTTCATAGCCCGCCGTCATTCATCTCTCCTGTTATCAACTGTAATGTTTTCAAAAAGTGCTGATTTTATTAGCTGAGCCTCCATCCGTGTAAAACAGTTGGCCCCATTTTTCTTAGATGTGCGCCGTAGGGGCACGCTGCAGCGTGCCCCTACATTAGCGGCGGGAAAGCAGGGCGAGATTGACGTTATCAAGGAACAGGGTTGCGGTGGCAGAGGCTTCGGGATTGAAGTTCAGGAGATCGAATGCCAGGCGCAGGCGGTGTGGTTCACTCTCCTCCGCAAGCCAATAGCATATGGTGTACTCCCGTGGCTCTGTTCCCGGTGAGCGCGAGCCATTGCCCTCGATGGTCTTCACCACAACCTCGCTTGAATCTTCTCGCATTATCCGCAGCCGCGCGATTGGTAATGGGCTCGCTCCCGCCTCCTCATCTGATTTTACCGTAAAGGTTGCAACAAGCAGCGTCTGGCTCGCCGTGGTTGGCAGTTCTATCACTTCACCCTGCCAGAATCCGAAGCAATTGGTATTGGTTGTCGATTGCAGGGCCAGCATACCTGATGTCCAGGAGTCTTGCGGCGCTGTAAACGGCACGATCTCTCCGCT
>CAYVXD010000178.1:0-6910 GCA_964454265.1 uncultured Candidatus Sumerlaeota bacterium
ACTGACTTTGCCATAGGCACCAACCCATCATTTCAAGTTTGAAGATGCACTAGTGTACGGAAGTAACAGATTCGCTACCATCACCAGGAGAGAAACTATTGCTAGTAGTCTTACCATCTGACGCATACAAATGGCTTTCCCTCAGCGTGCAATACGCACGGTGAGTCGCTCAGAAAATCCAGCTATTTTGTAAGAGAAAAGACAGGCAGGAGAGGTAAATAAGAGCAGAAAATCTCACAAAAGGTGAGTCTCTTAGGCAAACGCTGTGCACCAAGCAAATTGGAGCTACTATTCGTTGGAGTCTTTTCTCATCGTCCCCTTTTCCAGAATCTTTACGCGCACATGAAGGTCGCCCAGCTCGGCATCCTTCTGGTTCATCGTATGTTGTAGCGATTTGACCTCATTACGCAGACGATCATTCTCAGTTTCCAGCTGATGAATCCGCACCACACAGTAG
This sequence comes from uncultured Candidatus Sumerlaeota bacterium, assembly GCA_964454265.1. Classification (GTDB taxonomy): domain Bacteria; phylum Sumerlaeota; class Sumerlaeia; order MWCT01; family JAUWMI01; genus JAUWMI01. The sequence continues at coordinate 458 of CAYVXD010000178.1, forward strand.
AGCACCGCAATTCCTGCCATCACCAGCACCAGAGCCGTCGTCAATAGCGCCCGACCCCATTGGCGCTTTCCGCGTTTCCCTTTGCGATACGACCTCCCCAGGGTTGCCCTCCTTCTGACCTATTACGGGTTTATGTCTAGAGGTCATACACAACCCAGCCAGAGAGTCAAGGCGAGAGTTACGGGGTCCTCCAAGCGGTCCAATGCATAACCATAATGATCAGCGGATGAGGCCGGAGTATACCATGATCCAGCTGTTGAGAATGTAGTCCCAGATAAGTATGAGGACGAGGGTGAGGACCACAGAGACAGTGGTGGCGCGACCAACGCCCTCTGCACCGCCGCTGGTGCGAAAGCCCTGGAAGCAGCCGATCAGCCCGATGATTGCGCCGAAGACTATGGCTTTAAGCAGGCCGGAGTATAAATCGCTGAGCAGCATGAATTGCAAAGTGTTATTGTAGTAAAGGCGGGGCGGGATGCCGAGTGCCACGGCGCCGATGAACATGCCTCCAAGGTAGCCGATCAGGTTGGCGTAGATCGTAACCATGGGGAGCGTGATGGTGGAGGCGACGACACGAGGAACGACAAGGTACTTGAGGGGATTGACGGCGAGCGATTCCATGGCGTCAATCTGTTCGGTCACTTTCATGGTGCCCAGTTCTGCGGTAATCGAGGCGGCGACGCGGGCACCAACCACAACGGCGGTAAAAATGGGGATCATTTCGCGAGCCAGGGCAACGGCGGTGATGCCTGCGGAATATAGCTTGGCGCCAAATCGCATGAGCTGATAGCCGGTTTGTAACATGATCACCATGCCGATAAAAAGAGCGACGAGGCTGGCAATGGGTAGGGAGCGAACGCCGATTTTGAGCATCTGCTCAGCATAGTGGTGCAGGCGATAAGGCGGGACTGTAATCAGGGCAAAGGAGCGCAGAGAGAAAAGGGAGAGTTGTCCCGCGGTGGAAAGGAAATTGAGCACTCGGCGTCCGATAACCGCCCAAAGATCTAAGACTTGTGTTGCGATCCCCATAGCATGGAGTAACTTTCGAAGGCTGAGGGATTGGCCTGAAGACCTGAAGTATTTTTCCGATACGCTAAACTACCGTTGACAATCCGCCGTGCCTTGTAATATATGTCTTATTAGACAAAAGAGGAGAGAAGAATCAAGCGAATTCTAGAAAGCGAGGAAGGCATAGTGGGGGTGTAAAAAATAGGGAATTTCTCCATTTTTTCATTGATTTCTGTTCTAACAGGTGGTCTAAAATGTTATAGAGTTTTCAGAAAGGATAAAGACGGAGAAATTTCTCCGAGAGGCTGATGAGACGAATTGTGTTTCATAGTAGGAGCCGAAGGGATCGCGGTTTCACCCTGTTCGAGCTCATGGTGGTGATCGCTGTGACCCTGATTCTAACGGCGATCTTCATCTATTCATCGCGCCACTTGATTATCACGACGAAGCTTTCGCGAGTAAAAGAAGAACACAAGGTACTTTCGCGAGCGCTCCAAAACTATCAGATGGACTATAACGATTATCCGAATAATACTGTAGGACTGAAGGCGTTGAATGCGCCGACAGCATATCTGGCGAGTTTACCTTCTGATCCTTTTTTATCCGATGGCAATCACACCTATGTCTACTACTACGAGCCCGGCTATCCATACAATTATATTTTGATCAGTGCTGGGCCGGACGGGGATCTGGACTTTCACGAATACTACCTCAGTGCGGTGAGTGCTCCTGCAAGTGGAGGATCAACGCCGCAACCCCAGCCAGCTGAAAACGCCCTGAAGGACTTTTTGAAGACCAGGGTGTATGATCCTACCAATGGTTTAAATAGCGACGGTGATATCATCACGCTATCCCGCAGGTAAGCATCGGCCCAATTATCTCGTTGGTCTTAGGTGTAAGGAGAAAAGGGGGTAGTCGTGTCGCCTCGGCAGACAGTGAAAACGCTGGTATACCTGGTGGCGCTTAATGGATTTGTGGCACTGTATGCGCTGCCGCAATTTTCAAAGGCGACGCTGGGAATGCTGATACTGCTTGCAATTCCGAGCTGGTTTATTCTGCGAGGGAGCGAGCCGTTTAAGCACTACGCCCGAGCATGGAACGTGGTGACAGTAATATTTCTGGTTGGTTCGACCGCTGAGATGTTCATCAATCATCGAGCGCCATACCTAACGCTGGCATATCAGTTGAGTTTTCTCCAGCTTAACAAGTTGTTCAACGTTAAGCGGCCAAAGGATTATATGCAGATGTGGTTTCTGGCGCTGATGATGGTGGTTATCGGGGCAACTGTGAGTCCCTCGCCGTTGTTTCCGCTGCTGTTGATCCCTTTCTTGTTTCTGACGATCTTTGCATTTGTGCTGATCTCGCTGGAGCGGGATTCCCTGGCAGTGTCGCCAAAGCAGGCAGCGAAGGAGTTAGGCCGGCGCGGAGACAAGCGCTTTCGCTCACTCTATCGGGTGTTGGGCGGAATGGGTGTGGTGGCATTTGTGGCTGCAGGGGTGGTGTTCATCATACTTCCCCGCGTCAACCCTGCAATGACTTACTACAGCCTGCCCTCGTATCAACTTGAAAATCAGATATATCTCTCCGGGTTTACTAATCAGGTACAGCTGGGAGCCATGGTGAAAATCCTGCAGGATCCGACAGTTGTCATGGAAGTAGAGATTTCAGGGAAGACCATTGCACCAGAGCAGCTGTATTTTCGGGGAGGCGCGCTGGATTCCTTCGATGGTGTGAACTGGCAGAAGAGTTCTGCGCTGCGCGAGTGCACGGAGTACGATCAGGAGCTGCCTGGTGAGCTGGTAGCATTTGCCCCACTTTCTGAGATTGGCAATCTGGTTAAACAAAAAGTGAGCTATCGGAACTTTCCGACAAATATTTTGTTTTCGCTTCCGCATCTGGTTGGGGTAGGCGGGATTGAGGGACGAGTTCGCCGGGATCGGACTGACTCTTTCACCTTGATCAGCAAGGAGCGATTACGGAAATACGAAGCGTATTCGGCTGTCATAGACGATGAGGCTCATGAGAAGAACGTCCCCGCGCTGGTGGATATGCACTCTTTTCCGTCCGCTTCGGACTATTCTAGCATCCCCTCGCAGCTTCACACAAGTGAGTTGCAGGCACTGGCGCAGCGCATGACTCAAGGTGCGCACGATGATATGAGCAAGGCACGGGCGATTGAGCACTATCTGATGAACCGCTATAGCTATCGGCTTGGCGTCGAGGCAGGGCCGAGAGAGAATCCCCTGGAACGATTTCTGTTCTACGACAAACGGGGGTATTGCGAATTTTTTGCCAGTGCTATGGTGGTGCTACTGCGGAGCGTGGAGATTCCGGCGCGCTTAGTGGTTGGATTTCACGGTGGGGTCTACGATCAGGCAGGGGGTATCTACCGGATCCGGCAGATGGATGCGCATACGTGGGTGGAGGCATACATTAGAGGTCACGGCTGGGTGCGGTTCGACCCTACACCACCCCCTCCGTTGGAGATTTACAGTGATCGGCTGGTGTTCAAGAGCCTCAAGGATTTTTACGGACGTGCGGCTGTGAAATGGCACCAGTTCGTGCTGAGCTATGACACGACGTGGGAACAGAAGCTGGCGAGCGGCATTGGGAAGCACCTAAGGAAGTTATATCAGCAGGTTTTGGGGCAGAGTATGATCCAGCGATTTCTTAAACGTATGTCGCAGAATATTACGCAGCCCACAATCATTGCTCTCGCTGCAATACTGCTGGCTTTGAATATCCTGGTGGCTAGAATCTACTATCGGATCAGGCGTAGGGAGATGCGCACGCTTTTCCTATCACGTGGGGCGTGGCGCTCAACACATCAACTCTATTTGAGAATCGTGAAGGCGATCAGCGGACGGCGGCAGGAGAAGGCCTGGGCTCAAACCCCACGCGAGTTTGCCCTCGTGCTGGCAGACCAGGGGCAGAAGGATCGCCAGGTGGTCGAGCAGTTAATGGATATCTATTATGCGCTGCGCTATGGCAAGATGACCCTGAGCCGCGAGGTGATAGAGGAAATGAATCGCTTGCTGGGGGTTCTGGCAGGGCAGCACCGCTAAAGTATTGCTGGTGGGCGCCTGGTGGAGAAGTGACCAGTGAAAAAATGTTGCTTTTGCCCCTTGCGATCAGATAAAGTGGATAATCGAATCCCTTGAGAAAGATAACTTTTGTGCGTGGGATTTCTAATAGCGGCCTTGAAGAAGATCATAAGGGCGCTGAGAATATTCCGAGGTGATAATGATGACTACACAAACAGGCAAAAGCGAACCAAAGGCGGAAGCCGCAAAGGAAAAGATGCAAGCGAAGCTCGAGCAATTTCGCCAGGACATGGTTGACTGCGTGCTGTCGTTCATTCCTCCTGACGTGGCGGAGCATCTGGGCAATAGTAAGAAGGAACTCCTAAAGGCCGTGCGCAGCCTGATTGATCAGGAGATTGAGAAAACGGATAGCCACATTGCTCGGGCCAAGGAGCTTCACAAGAAGTCATAGAATCTGCGAAGGGCCGCCCCGATCTGTTAAAGGATTGTGGGCAAGTGTATCTGAGAGCCAGTGGCAAGACGCGGAGCAGCCCTCCAGGACGCTATCTAGCCACACAACTCGGTAGCGCAGGTATCCTTGCCTGCTTTTCATGGCGGTAGTACAGGCATCCCTGCCTGTACACCTTTATAGAAACTGGCTGTGTGGCACGGTGAATGAGTTGCTCGGTATGGAGGTTTAGATATGGTGTTTTCATGCTTCCTCAGTGTCTGGCGTCCGGGTGACTGGTAGCGGTTGGAGACAACCACGTTGAGGGAAGTGGCGAGTTGCCTGTGGGCCAGAATCGGTATATCCCTGCCTGCGGCAGACAGGCGAAATACTTCGGATATCATCCCAAAGTGCGACAAAAAGCGAAATAGTTCGGATACAACCGAGTAATATGAAATCATAGACGAAATGGATAATAGGGCATTGGGCACAAATGAAAGAAGGGGAGACCGTCGCAAAGAATCGAGGTAAAAATATGTCAAACAAGAACAATAAAAAAGAGGGCAAATACCAATCACTAAGTGCAAGAAAAGAGAAAAAGGATAGATACAGGATGGAAGTTCCCATTGCCGGAGTTCCTGAGGAGATTGAGATCGATGATATTCCTATTGACGATATTGTGCTGGATGAAGAGAATCCTAGAATTGGATATTGGCGTGATAATATCTTGAGAGTAACTGATACCACGACCCAAGAAGACCTATTACTAGCTCTGAAGAGTGGAAATATTGACGAGTACAATAGATTAAAGAGAAGCATCGAAGCGGGCGGCGGTGCAACTGAAATGATATGGGTTATGAAGAGAGGTGAAAAGTATTTGTGTGTAGATGGCAACACAAGAGTAATCATTTACAGAGACTTGCGTGATAAATATCCGAAGAAAGGGACATACAAGAAGATCAAGGCGAGGATACTTCCAGAGAACATCGACGAACGTGCAAGAAACTTCATTCGCCTTATAGCACATCTGCGTGCGCAAAATGACTGGCAGGCATACGAGAGGGCTAGAATGCTATACATACTTTGGTACCAAAAAGGATATACCGAAGAGGAACTTATGAATACAACCAAACTTTCATTGAACGATATCCGGAGATGGAGAAAAGCATATAAAACTATGAATGACCAGTTTCTACCAAGGTACGCACACAAGAGTGATGCGTTGATGAAGTTTTCGTATTTTGTAGAATATGAAGCAAAAAAGATAAAAGATGGGATGAAAAGGCATGGACTGGAAGTCAAGGATTTCTGTGACTGGGTGGGAAGCGATGAAATCACTCGGGCGCAGGATGTCCGAGACCTGAAAAGAATATTTGAGAACGATGAGATTGCTGAGATATTAAAAGAGGAAGGTTTTCAAGCGGCAAAGGAGGAACTTAGTCTCTCGGTGCCATCCTACGGTTCGCGACTGTTCGAACACATGGAAAAATGCATCATTGCGCTTAAAAGAATGCCAAGGGAGGAAGAAGGGAGCATAATTACAGGAGAGCAGCCTAAGAAGAAGGAGAAAATTATTGAACTATATAACGAACTTTCAAGTTTTGTCGATATGATTAAGAAACACGAAACGGAGAAGTAATATGCCGTCAAAGATGCATCGAATGTTGGTTGACTTGATTGGTAGGAAGATGGATGAGAAGGGTTATATTCCCGTCGCATTCGATGGTAGGAACTATGTAACCCATGGTGAACAAGTGCATATCCCTCCAAGGATAGGCAGACATAGGCCAGATATCATTGGTATAAACATCGAAACCAAGGTTTTGTGCATTGGGGAGGCAAAAACTGCAAGTGACCTATCATCTGAAAGAACTAGGGAACAATTGTCGGACTATGCAAACATTATGGGTATCACTTCTAGACAAAGATTTGAGTTAATAATTGGGATCCCGAATAGTGCTCTGACCGTCTCAA
>CAYVXD010000179.1:0-6894 GCA_964454265.1 uncultured Candidatus Sumerlaeota bacterium
AGCGTTTAATTAAACGCCCCTACATGCTGTACCGTTATCTATACAAATCTCAATATCAGGGGCGTATTGCAATACGCCCCTACAAATAAATACATATTTTTCATCTCGAGCTGCCCGTCACCATAAGCAAGAATTGCCTTGATTCTGTAGGTTTCATCACCTATTGAACATCTTGCATTTTATTTCAGGTCACAAGCGGAAAATCTTGGGAAGGAATAGAGAAGATGAGCATAATCGCCAGTATTCTTGAACGAGCTAAAGCGGCGCAGCGGCGCGTTGTGTTTCCAGAAGCTGTGCTGGATAGCCGAACGTGCATCGCTGTACGTAAAGTGAAAGATCAAGGGATTGCCAACCCAATTGTACTCGGGCCGAAGCAGGGACTCTCAAGAAAAGCGCAAGAGGCGAGCGTGAATTTGGACGACATTGAGACCATTGATCACCTGTCGTACGAAAAGATTGGCGATTTTGTTGCCACCTACCAGGAGTTGCGCAAAAAGGAGAATCTGACAGATGAACAGGTTGGCAAGATTTTTGAGGATCCGCTTTACTTCGGCGCAATGATGGTCAAGAAAGGCCTGGCTGATGGGATGACCGCGGGCGCAGTGAATACAACGGCCAATGTGCTGCGCGCGAGCATTAAAATCATAGGATGCAAACCGGGCATAAAGACTGTTTCGAGCTGCTTTATTATGATCGTGCCGGATTGTCCGTACGGAGCAAATGGTGCATTTATTTACGCGGATTGCGGTGTAATCCCGGAGCCGACGGTTGAGCAGCTGGCGGATATCGCAATTGCTTCGGCTGACTCTACACGCTTGCTCCTGCAGGTCACGCCGTACGTTGCCATGCTAGCTTTTTCGACTTACGGAAGCGCAGAGCATCCAGCTGCCCAGCGAATGAAAGAGGCAGCGGAACTTGCCCGAACGAAATGTCCGGATTTGATAATTGATGGTGAGCTTCAGGGCGATGCAGCGCTGGTAGAAGCGATTGGCAAAAAGAAAGCACCAGGGAGCCCTGTCGTCGGTAAGGCCAATGTGTTGATTTTCCCGGACCTAAATGCTGGCAATATCGCTTACAAGTTGACCCAGCGTCTTGCGAAGGCTGAGGCTTATGGCCCGATAATTCAGGGCTTGGCACTGCCTGTGAACGACCTCTCCCGCGGATGTACGGCTGACGATATTGTCCTGGTTGCTGCAATTACCGCAGTGGAAGTAGGATAATATCTGACGACGCCCACTTGTAGGGATTCATCCGCCGCGGCGGATGAACCCCTACTCAGTTTTCCCAATTAAAGACGAGGCTGAGGTTACCGTAGATCGAGGAGCAGTGATCTTGCCAATCGTGAGATTTCGGGGTTCTTGTCCTTCCGGAGCTTTTTGAGGGTACTTTTGGCCTTCTTGCCCTGCAGCTGCACATAATAAATGATGGCCTGGCGCCGGATGCGCAGATCTTCCATTTCGTCCCACACTATCTTTTCGAGCTCGGGCAACATAGAGGGGCCGAGTGTCTCCAGCTGCTGGCGGGCTTCGTAACTCTGGTATTGGCCGTTGATGTCAAGAATGTGGCCAGCGGCATCGAGCAGATTGCGCAGCGAGGTGAGGGGGGTTTTTGCCTCGACGGAGGGTGTAAGGCGACGGCGAATTACTGCGCTGGGATTTACGCTGTATGTCTCACGGTTTTGCTTCCACCATGTTTCGTACTTCTCGGCAGCAAGCTTGCGGGCTTTCACCGGTGTGGTGGATGTGAGCCGGTACGAAACGCCGGTAATGAGGTAAAATATCTGGGCGGCGGTAACCGACTCGGCCTGGTTGGCGCGCTTAATTTGCGCGACTAAAAAGTCAATATCCGGCGTACCGCCCAGGCAGGCGAGGGCAAGGATATAGCGGTACTTGAGGCGCGCATTGGTCTCCTCTGTGGCCAACTGCTGAACAACAGGCAGTGCACGCACGTCGCCAATCAGTCCAAGAGCATTCACCGCATTGTAGCGGAGCAGAGTAAGCATGAACTGGTGCTGGGTCGCCTGCTGTTCGAGTGATATTTTGGCGAGATCGTGCTGGATGAGCTCCTCAACACCATCGCTCAGCTTGCCCTGAGCAATCTTCAGCAGCACCTCAACTGCTCGGTGTTCGCGTGCTTTGCCGAGCTCTTCAATGGCCAGAATAAGGAGCTGGGTTTTTTCGGTAGGGAATTCTGGCATGGTAGCCTGGCTGGGCAAAGCGGCCCATCCGGAGTGGAGAAAGCTGATTATTCCCGATGCGGAAGGTGTAATGTTGTGCGCAGCCAGGATATCAAGGTTGGTTTGGGGTTGGGCTAAGGTAGCCCGCGCAATCAGCACGAAAAGAAGCCAAGAGTAGCAGTGGTTATGCAAGCGGATCATTGTGTATAAGTGCCCTGGTTTGGCGTAAGTACTAGAACCTTATATACTGACTTGTGCAACGCCTCAGAAGTTTTAAGAACGGTTGTTGCCGTTCAAAATTTTGAACCCCACCGGGTCACAGTCGCTTGTTTTGCGCGATGCAATAGTGGACAAAATCAAGCACGCCGCGGCCGTACGTGTAAGGCGATACATAGTGTGCGATCTGCGTCACTGGCTCTGCGGCGTTTTGCACTGCCCCGGCCAACTGAACGAGCTCGAGAAAAGTTCGATCAGCTGGCGCATCACCGATTCCAGCCATCTCGTCGGTACTGATTCCGGTTTTCTCGGCCAGCCACTGCAGCCCGACTCCCTTGTTGATTGTCCGCGGGGAGAAGTTAATACATATTGACGTATGGTCAAAGTTGTAGAGTCCATTTGAGGCCTGCAGAATTTGCTGTGCCGTGGGTAAAATTTCCTCGACAGTCAACGGAGCTATGGGGATCAGCGTTAGCTGCGTAATCTTTCCTGGTTCAATCACCACTGGCAGGCGATCAGCCAATTGAGTCTTTGCTGCACTGGTGATTGCACGAAGTGCATCGTGCGTTGCACGATCGAAATTGGGATGAACTTCGAGGTACCGACCTTTCAATGAGTAGAACACACCGCCACTTTCGCACACCACCGGATAGGGAATACCGCACAGCTGGATTATCGCTTCGACGTAAGGCTGCGGACGACCCGAGCAAAGCGTTATGGCGGGAATATGCGAATCAGACTGGGCCTGCCGATTGACCTCTTGCACTGCCTGAAATATTTCCAGGTCAAAGGTCTCGCCCTGGCCAGGGATCAGGCAGCCATCAATATCTACAACGATCAGTCGGATTCGTTTCCCTGCGTCCATTGATTCTCTGGAATTTCGCCAAGAAGGGGTTCAAAGTTTTGAACCCCTGCAAATACAAGAGCCAAAGCCGCTGGAACATAATGGTATCAAGCACACAGCCAGTATCAATGTAATCACGCACTCTTGGTGAAGTCAAATGCTTTTGACCGTTACGGGGCAATGGAGATTAAACATGACGCACTAGTAAAAAGCGAGTGTGTGTGAAGTAGGGACAGATTATAATCTGTCCCTACGCTTCGGAAAGAATTTCTTTAACAGGCCACCTTCCGGCACATAACCGAGTAGGGTCTTAAGGTGAGCCTTACGTTTAGGCGCTATGTCAAGGGCTTCCACTACCTTGGCAGACATTCGAGCTGGGTTACTGCATTTTTTGAGAGGCTCTAGCTTAGGGCCATCGCCGATGAAAAAGATCGCGCCGTCCAGCGCGACTCCGTCAAATTTCACACCATGAAGAATAGCGCCAGCAAAAAGAACCTTTGTCAGCGTAGCACCAGTGAAGTCCGCATTGCTGAGATCAGCATCCTGGAACGAAACATTGTTAAGGTCAGTATTGGCAAAGCATGCAGAGCGCAGAATGGCCTTTTGGAAAGTGACGTCAATCATCTGGGAGCCAGTAAAATCGGCCTCGACGAGCTGCGACTGCTGGAAGCTATTGTTGACCAATTTTCGCCCCAAGAATTTTGCCCGGTTTGCCTCACAGAGGATTATCCTGGCTTCCTGCAAGGAGCAGCTACTGAGATCCATGCCGTTCAACACGGCTTCCTGAAACACTGCGCCGGAGAGGCTGGCATTTCTAAAAATTGCCTTCGTGCAGTTGCATTTGGCAAAGGAGGTTCCACGCAAATCTGCACTGGTGAATTTCGTTGGGCCCATGAGCGCTTCGTCGAAATGAGTGTGGCAGAGCACTGCATTCTCGAAGCTCACGTTTGCCAGATTAGCTTTGCGCAGCGAACCGCTTTGCAGCTGGACACCCGTGAAATTCGATTGGCTCAGGTTGCACCCGTTCATTGTCGCATAGTCTATGCTTGAGCCGGAAAATACGATACGCCGCAGATCAAGTCCCTCCAGATGAATCATTTCGCGACTCATTTTGGAGAGATCAACGACGTAGTTTGGGCTTTTCTCGCGCTCCTTGGCGATGCGGCCATTCCAACGCTCGACGCCATCGCTCTGCTGCGTTGCCCGAATCAGCTCCTGCAGCCATTCCCAATCTGCCATGCGCACCTCTTATTGAGATTTGTGTAGATAACGGTACAGCATGTAGGGGCGTTTAATTAAACGCCCCTACGACTATGGAATCCCAAGAACCTCTTTTTGTTCTATGCGTGGCATCTGCCTAGGCGGATGAATCTACACGGGCAAGTTGAAAATGCGCCTGTGGCGTGATGCCCGTGCCACGTTGAATGGCACAGTTGAAGGCCAAGCATTCGCACAAAAATAAGGCCTTCAGCGGTTTTGGCTGTTTCTTTATTTATGCGAAAAGCAATAAAACAACTACTGATGGCGACGGATCTATGGACAGATTATAATCTGTCCCTACTGAGTACATCTTGGATAGTTAAGGCGATCTTGTAGGGGCAGTTCATGACTTGTGCGCCTCAGGCGTAACTGTCCCTACTACTAAAACAGGCTCAGGGAGCCGAACGCAGATGTGCCTCGATCAAGGCGGTTAGCTCGGAGATCTTTTGGGCCTGCGGTGTTCCTGTCGGATACACGGAAAAGGCCTTTTGTTTATAAGTCTTAAAGAGGGAGTCCCACTTCTTGCGTGCCGCTCCATCGCGCTTCGTCAGCTCGTAGCCTCGCTTAAAGACCTTTAGCGCCTCGACCTCGTGCCCTGAGCGAATGAAATCAAACCCCAGCACTACGTATGCTTCTAACGCCCCGTTTTTTGGATAAACGTATGCGAAAAAGCGCTCCAGTCCCCCATCAGGATAGACTTCCCGAAATAGCGGTTCCTCGAAATAGAGCTTACGGATAATGTCTGGCTTCTTGGCATAGATGTGCAGAATATCTTGAAATAGATCTACCAATCGTTCGATGATAAATCTCGTCTTGAGAATCTCAATCTCAAATTCCTTTTTTCCCTGGAGGTAGTCTTCCTTGAGATACTGAAATAGTTCCATTACACTGCCCGAGACACTGTTCCTGGCATAAGTGCTTAGGCGCTCTGTCAACGCTGGCTCAATGCTCTCCAGGTTGTAGTTCTCCTGAAGGCGCAGGTTCTCCTTGGCCTTGAGCAGGATGTGGAACATAGAGCCAAAGTACATATCGAAGCAGATCTGGAGAATCTGATCGCTTTCCGAGCGGGTGCTGGTGCGGAAGAGCTTGTGGGCTATATCCTTAATCCCGCGCAGGTTGGCTTCGATAAAATCATCGAGATCCTCAAACGTCAGGTGGTGTTCAGTGGTATAGCGTCCGTAGAGACTCTTGAAACGCAGCACGGCTTTGTAGAAGAGTGTAATAAGCTGAAGCACTTCTTCGTTTTCACGAACGAGCGCATACCGTGGCTCGCCTCCAGCAAGAAGTTGCTTTGCCCGGGTGGCAGCAATTGCCGCTGGAGGAGCAGAGACTGATTTTCTTTTGGGCATCGGGCGTACTCTTATCGTCTTACGAGATAGCGTGTCAGGCCAGAAAAGGGAAAATTGATTTTCTTCTGCGATTTTTCCCTATTTTCTTCAAACTCTACCCGCTATGTCAAACATAAACTCATACTGGCTTTTGCGCCCGCGATCCAGCAACGCTCTGAGAAACGAGCTGATCACCTTCTCATTCTCCGTTCCGGTCTGGACAAAACCGAGCGGCACTTTGCGACCGTCCGCACGCTGGCAGGGCTCGCCTGCTAGCCGACTAACTTCCTCCTGCAGCAGCCCATTCGCATGCATCAGCCCCAGCGGGATCAACGCCCGGATCATCTCTACCTTCACTTCCACCCCCAATCCCTCTCCTGCTGCGGGTTCACTACCTCAACCTCTCCCAATACTCGTTCTTTATTGCCTTTCCCCGGCTGCTTCGATACTTTTTCCACTATGAGCGGCTCCTTTCTGTCTGCCACTTGCGGACCCTTCTGGTTGCGTATTGCGTGAAAAACTTCTGCGACCAGCTTCAAGGAGCCGTCTCAATTTCCAACTAATTTTAGCACACCTTCGGCTTAACGGCTTGAGTTAGCTAGCCAAACAAAAAGGGGTGAAGGAATCTGCGTTCCTTCACCCCTTAGTCATTGCGAACTCGTTAGCTCGTGACCTTATTCATAGATAGCCCAATCGATGTCGACGCTGGTTTGACCAGAAGGAGTCGGAGTTGGGGGTATATTGAATGTAATCTCGCCGTAGGGCCTTTCGGCAAAGGAAGCTGATGACAGAGCGCCGTCACCAGTGTGATAATTCCACAAAGGCAGAGTGGGGACAACATCACTGATGCGGGATACCAAGAAAGCCCATTTATCGCCATCGCCTGGAGGACCAGTTATCTCCATGTCGGTTTCTCCTGATGTAGCGGAATTGGCAATGTCACCATATGAGGAGTTCATCTCGGCAAATGGAATAGCGATTTCAACAACCCCGGCACCCGCAGTAGCGTTAACGCCGAGCGCAAAATTAACAGGATTCCAGGTAAGGCCTCCAAAGGTTGCGTCGTAGCG
>CAYVXD010000180.1:0-6788 GCA_964454265.1 uncultured Candidatus Sumerlaeota bacterium
CCCTGCTCTACAAAGTCGGGCTGAATATTGTAGATTTCTCGCGCCTGATTGGTTTTCTCTCCGGCATCGGAACGATTTTTCTGCTCTATTATTTTCTCCGCAGGTTCCCGGCCGAATATGGAAGCAAGATGACGGGCGAGTCTGGGGGGATGCTTAACTATCTTGCTCTTTACTTACTTGTCCTTAGTGGCCCCTTCGCCTTCTGGGCAGTGAGTGGTATGGAGACGGACCTTTACACCTTTCTGGCTGTACTGGCGTGGTTTTACTTCTCCAAGGACAAGAGACTTAGTGGCCGCAATCTTGTACTATGCGAGATAATTCTGCTGGCTGCAGCGCTAACGCGGCCGGATGGCATTCTTTTTGCCGCAGCTATTGCACTTTTTCTCTTCGTTGCTCGCTGGTTGCCTCGAGGAGGGCTGTCGCCTGAGCATGATGAAAGCCTGGCTGGGCCGGCGGCTTCGGCTCGGCAAGACTTGCTCCCGAGAGGTGCGTCGCTCTATGGCCTGATCTTCCTCATCCCCTTTATCCTTTATACCTACTGGCGCTATCACTATTACGGCAATCTTCTGCCGAATACCTTTTACGCGAAAGCCACTGGCGAGGCGCGCTTCCAGCTGACTGATGGCATTGCCTACATCATTACTTTTTTTAAGAGCAACGGCCACGTGCTGCTTTTCATGGCTGCTGTGCCATTTCTTCTCTCACCGCTCCGGCTCGCGCGACCCCTGCTCACCGGTCTTTTGATAATTATCTTCACTATTGCTATGATCATTTACTGCGGAGGCGATTGGATGCCGGCCAGCCGTTTCTTTGTCCCTGTGTTGCCGTTCCTCTTCTTCCTCGTGCAAGAAGGCGTGCGTCTTGTGTGGGAGCGTGTGAGCCTGCGCGATCCGCTCTATAAAAAACGCGATCTCATTGCTCTGCTTGTCATCGCCATCCTGGCAGGCAACCTCTATTTCGAGCGAAAGGAGACGCGCCTCTGGGTGTATGGCACACGCACCGGCACCCTCTACCAGCAATACGTTGATATGGGAAAGTGGATGAGAGCCATCCTGCCACCCGATTCGGTCTTCGCTGGCGCAGAAGCAGGCATCATCCCTTACTACTCGAAGCTCCGCTTTATTGATATGCTCGGGATCATTGATCCGCAAGTTGCGAGACTTCCCGGTGGGCTACACGAGAAGTACAGTGCCGGCTATGTCCTTAGCCGCAGGCCGGATTACATTGTTCTCCATGTGCACCTCCAGCCTGACAGAGAGGGGAAGCTGGTTGGCTATTATCCCTGGACACATGAGATGCTGGATCATCCGGAATTCCAGCAGAACTATGCGATTCTCCACCGTTTCTACCGCGGGAACAAGCTTTTTGGCAGAAATTTAATGTTGCTTTATGAGCGGAAAGTGCCTAATTAGACATCATCTGTGAATTAGAAAATGCAATGTAGTAGCAGGGCCGGCTACGCCTGAGGCGCACAAGTCGCGAACCGCCCCTACATTAAGGAGACGTTACGTGGCGAATTACCTTGTGACAGGAGGCGCGGGATTCATCGGTTCGAATCTTGTAAAGTACCTCTGCGATCAAGGGGAGTCGGTTCGAGTAGTGGATAACTTTGCAACGGGCAAGCGCGAAAATCTTGCCGGCCTGGAAAAGGGAATCGAGCTCATCGAGGGTGATCTTCGCGATCCGGATATTGTGCGTCGCGCAGTCGCTGATATTGACTATGTGCTTCATCAAGCCGCTATTCCATCAGTACAGCGCTCTGTGGAAGACCCGGTGCGGTCGAATGAGGCAAACATCACAGGCACGCTCATTCTGCTGGAGGCATGTCGTCGTGGCAAAGTCCGCCGTCTTGTTTATGCCGCTTCTTCCTCCGTCTATGGCGACCAGCCAGCCGACTCGAAGGTCGAGACCATGACTCCAAGTCCCCAGTCTCCTTATGCAATTACGAAGCTCACGGGCGAGTACTATTGCCAGGTCTACTACCATTGCTATGATCTTGAGACGATCGTTCTGCGTTACTTTAACGTCTTTGGCCCCAATCAGGATCCCACATCGCAGTACAGCGCGGTAATTCCCCGCTTCATCACTGCAATCCTGAACGACCGCCAGCCCACGGTCTATGGCGACGGCCACCAGACGCGTGATTTTACGTACGTGGAGAATAATGTGCGTGCCAACCTCCTGGCCACGGAAGCAACCAGCGGTGTCGGGCAGGTCATTAACATCGCCTGCGGTACATCTTATTCGCTTCATGATTTGCTTCGGATCATTAACAGCGTGACGGGCAAGCAGATTGCCCCGATCTACGCGCCTCCGCGTAAGGGTGATGTGCGCCACTCGCGCGCTGATATTTCGCGCGCCCAGGAGATTCTCGCCTATCGCGTTGAAGTACCATTTGAAGAGGGCCTGCGCCGCACCATCGAGTGGTATAAAACAAAAGGCGCTAATACCGGATGACGCAACAATGCGCCTATTGGCGGACAAGCCCGCCTAAGGCGGACAGGTCTAGGACAACACACTGAAACGTCATGATGATTATCTCAACCACATCACGAAAGCTCTACGTTTCCCTTGTCCTGTTCTGCTTCGTCATCGTAATGGGCACCGTTGGCTATAGGCTGATCGAAGAGTGGTCGCTGCTCGAATCCCTGTACATGACCATCATCACGATCACAACTATTGGCTATGGAGAGGTGCACACGTTGGATCCACCGGGACGAATTTTTACGATTTGCCTCGTCATTGCAGGCCTTGGGGTAGCTTTTTACAGCATAACCCTTTTAACGCGCATGCTCATTGAAGGGGAATTACTCGCAGTTTTAGGGAGGAGAAAATTGGAACGGAAGATCAAAGAACTCGAAAATCACTTTGTCATCTGCGGCTACGGTCGCTTTGGCAAGGTTATTGCCCGCAACCTGGCTGACAGAGGTCTTTCCTTTGTGGTGATCGAGAAGGACGAGAAGGTCTTCAGCCGCCTCGAAGAAGACGGCTTTCTCGGGGTGTTTGGCGATGCCACACAGGATGAGACTTTGATTAACGCAGGTGTCAATACGGCGCGCTGCTTGATTTCCGTGGCGTCAAGCGATACGGATAATGTGTTCATCGTGCTCTCCGCGCGGCAGCTCAACGCGAACCTTTACATTGTTGCGCGCGCTGACGAAGAGGAGAGCGAAAGGAAGCTGCTCCGCGCTGGCGCGAATAAGGTGGTGGCACCCTACCGCATTGGCGCTACCCAGATGGCGCAAGCCGCGGTTCAGCCCAATGTCATTGACTTTATTGAAATCGCCACCCAGACCACCAGCCTCGAATTCCAGATTGAGGAGATTGGTGTCAAACCCACGTCTACGCTTGTCGAAAAATCGCTCAAAGACCTCGGCCTCAGCCGCAGGATCGGCGTTATTATCATCGGCGTTAAGCGCGAGGGAAAAATGTTCTTTAATCCCTCTGCGGAAACCGTGATTAATGCCGGCGATATCCTGATCGCACTTGGTCATCCCGATCAGCTCAAACAGCTCGAACAGATGGTTTTTTAGCCCGAATTCTGAATTAGGAAAGGCGAGGGGAACCCGCCACGGCGGATTACCCCTCGCGCTCCCCTCCTAAACCTTTGGTTACGGGCGATTTCATCCGCCTGGGGCGGGTGAAATCGCCATCCTTTATGCTTGCCTCTTTTGGCTACCGAAGCAAGATACAATGGCCCCGTGCTGCGTGACTGTGCTTCTTTCGGTTAGTGCGCCTTAACCCTTGTTTCGCTTTATGAAACTGCAAAATCTGGGATGAAGGCGCGGCTGATGCCTGGCCTGGTTTTTTCTTCGTGTGCTTCGTGGTGAGTAGTTTGAATTAGCATTTTACCACGAAGACTACGAAGGTGATCGGGCAAGCGCGGGGGATTACTCTTATTTAGCCGAGGAAGCTTGTATCGTTGAGAAATTCAATGTGCTGCTCGAGGTGACTAATGACGCTGTCGTAGAACGACAGGAACTCGTGAGTGGTAAATGTGTAGGTCTGTTCAGCGCGTGTGTTGATATCCACCTCGACCATAAGGCCGGTGTCGCGCTGTTGAGGAGGAGCCGTGCGCACGGGATGGACTTTGATCCAGCGGTTAACGAGCAAGTTTGGTGCAAGGGAGACCTTGTGGAGTGTGCTCAGGTGAATTTCTTCGGCCTTATCGAAAAAGCCATGTTTGAGGAAATAGTCACCAATCTTTTGATTAGCACTCTGGGTAAGGTGGACAAAGAGCTGGCAGACGCACCCGAGGCGGATGATTTTAATGGCCACGTATTCCGTGAGGTAGGCATGAGTCCTTTCGAGCAGTGGCTTAAAGTCAGCATACACATCGCGCAGGGAGCGTTTTACGGGTGTATCGATTTTGCGTACGTTTATCTTTGCGGGTGCGAATTCGACGACCAGCGTCTTTGTCTTGTTGAGGCAGACGATGCGCGGGATTTCCTGGGGTGATTTTGGCGGAAGTGAGCGGATCATCGGCTCAGCGTCGAAAGCGGTATTGTGGGCGCGGAAATCCTCGGCAAATGCTTTAGGATCTTCCAGCGGAAATGGCGCCACGAAGATGCCAGCAAAAACCGATAGGGCTTTGAAGTTTTCCAGCATTCCTCTTGCCTACTATTTATGAGAGATTGAAAAACATCTTATACCTACCGCCATTGGCACCAATAATCAAGCAGAATGAGTGCGGGGAGTGAAGGGTCTGTCAGTAGGTGGTTGGCGGCGTCCCGAGTCGTGCCAGGACAAGTTTTTTTTTCCATTCGTTGGGCCCGCCCGCCTAAGGCGGACAAGCCCACTTGGTGCGGACAGGCCCGCCGAAGCGTTCTAATTCGCGATTATAGTGACGTTTTTTATACTAATAGTGTTGAGACTCTTCACTTCGTTCATAGTGACAAGTCCGCACGGGGCGGACGCGAGGAGTCTTGCATAAGAAACGTTCGCTATCATATTTGCGAGAGTATGTACTGGGGCGGACAAGTCCACTGGCTGAGGGAAGCACCTATCCTTGATAATACCGGCTGGTCGGTTGAGCCGGTTAGTCGGTCGAACCGGGGGGACTTCTGAACCGACAAACTGAGTTTTTGTACTCTTGCCCCCAACAACAATGTCACTTTTAGACAAATTTCTATTGAAACAACGCAACAAAAGATGTAAACAGATTTTTAAGGATAGAATATGAAAAAGATTGGCAAGAGATTAATTTTGGTTTCCGGCATCAGGGTTTTAGGCTTCTTTTTTATCTTTCTCACTTCTTCCTTTTGCCTGTTATCCCATGCCGCGGTGCTTACCGTGCCGGGTGATTATTCCACCATTCAGGCGGCGATTGATGCTGCTTCAGAAGGCGATGAAATCATCGTCTCGCCAGGCACCTACTATGAGAACATAGACTTTGGCGGCAAGAACATCATCGTTCGTTCTACCGACCCCACCAGCCAAACGGTAGTTGCCAGCACCATTATTGATGGCAATGAGCCTGGTTCAGTGGTCACTTTTGCTGGTACTGAAACTTCCAGATGTATCCTCTCGGGATTTACTATTTGCAATGGACGCGCTCAAGAGGGTGGCGGCATCCTTGGCAATAGTACACGCGCGTCAATTCGACGTAATCATATAAAACGCAATCGTGCAGTGAAGTGTGGCGGTGGAATCCATAACTGTGATGGCCTCATCGAAGAAAACACAATTATCATAAACAGCAGTATGCAAGGTTTTCATGCGGAGGGAGGCGGGCTTAGTCGTTGCGATGGTATTATTCAGAACAATATCATTTCGCACAATTCAAGCTCTGGGGGTGAGATGGGCTTTGGCGGTGGACTCTCTTCGTGCAATGGCATAATTCAGAATAATATAATCTCTGAAAACCAGGCGACAGGCATGCTTGCCTGGGGTGGAGGCCTTGTCGGGTGTCATGGCTTGATCCAAAACAATACTATCTATGGCAATGAAGCTCGAGAGGGCGGGGGCCTTTACGCTTCCAATGGAGTCGTCAGAAATTGTATCATCTGGCAAAATACCGCAATTGAAGGGGCTCAAGTACGTCATGGCTCCCTTCCCTCCTACAGTTGCATTCAGGATTGGACAGGTGGCGGCATTGGGAATATTTCTGACAACCCTCAACTGGCTGAGCCAGTCAATGGCGATTTTCATCTTATCCCCAATTCGCCCTGCATAGACGCAGGAGGCACTGTTACTCTGGCGCAAGACTTTGAAGGTGACCTGAGACCCTTTGATGGTACAAGCGAAACTTGTGGTGATGGGTCGGACTTTGACATTGGTGCCGATGAATTTACAGGAGTAGTTACATTACAGGATTTTAATTTCGATTTGACAGAAGAGGGCTGGGGATTGGTCGAGATTTCTCATTTCACACCGCCACATTTTGACTACACGCCTGGCCAACTTATACTCACTGCGCAGGATAATACGAATACATACGGTTTCTGGACGAGCGAGCTGGATGCGGTGCCGGTGATAGCAGATTGCTTGTATCGCGCCAGCTGGACAGTTGCAACAGACGTTACAGATCCTCTGGCGGTGCCGAACATGCTTCTGCGGGTAAATAGCCAGAATTTTCAGCAGGCAGATATGCTGGTGGTCATTAGTGCGGGGGATGGTTCGTATGCGCCAACTCCGGAAGGACGTACGTATGAGATGTATTTTGTTCCGCCAGAAAGCGCGCTGGGAAAACCAGAGGATCAGGATGATCTGATCCTGTCGTTTGATATCATGAATTTTGACGCGGGGGATGCTCCCGATGGCTCACTCATGCTGGATAGAGTAGTGGT
>CAYVXD010000181.1:0-6761 GCA_964454265.1 uncultured Candidatus Sumerlaeota bacterium
CTATTTGCTACACTTCACTAAGCTGGAAGAATCCACCATTCATGTTGTGGGTTGACTTCGAATCGCTATTTGCTACACTGCTATGGCTCGTCACTGGGGACTAATTGTGTTGTGGGTTGACTTCGAATCGCTATTTGCTACACTAAAAACCCGAATCGTGATTATAGACTATGCGTTGTGGGTTGACTTCGAATCGCTATTTGCTACACTGAAAAAGAGCCTGTGCCTGGTTGTGTTTGAGTTGTGGGTTGACTTCGAATCGCTATTTGCTACACTATCAGTTTTGTAATTCGTTGTCAGCCAGAAATTCACACCCAGTTTGAGACTAAAAAAGCTCAAGCTGGGTGTATCCTTTTTCTATCTCTCTGTTCTTTTTTCCTTCGAATGCGATCATTCGCTCAAACTGTTTGGTAGTGAATTTGATTATGCGAACATGCCCGGCAGGCGGCAGGAACCACCTGACTCTTTTCACATGAACATCAGCATTTTCTTCGCTGGGACAATAACGAATATACACAGAATATTGCATCATTGTAAATCCATCTTTGAGGAGATTTGTATGGAATCTGGTATACTCTTTTCTCTCTTCAGGCTCTTTTACTGGAAGATCGAAGAGCACCATGAGCCACATACTCTTATACGAGCTCCATTTCATACAATATCAGGTATGAACAGTTTTGATTCCCTTCCTTCAAAACATGAACAAAGGGAAGCAGCCATTCTTTCCAAAGCTACCATGAGCGGGCCAATTTCCTTCTTTTTCGTAGAACCTTTTCGCGAAATACATGTCTGGGTGAGAATTGAAAGCAGCTCGCTCTTTACTTCTCGTGTCAGTTCATGTTCTTCGGCATGGTATAAATCACGCACTTTTGCATCCACAAGAGGACGCAGCGGTTCCATGAGATCATCAGCCAGGCAGAATGCATTATAGCGGTTTTGATGTTTTATGCCTATGGATGGATGCAGACCTGCTCCGCATATAGCCCTTGCAACGCTCGCCCGAAGCACCATGTAGCCATAGTTTAGCATATTATTAGGCCAGGGGCCTTCGCGAAATCGTCTGAAATGCTCGGTTTGAAGCCATGCTTCCCAGTAGAGACGAGCTGCCTGGGCTTCAATGTTATCCGGGTCTCCTGAACGGACTCGTCCTGAGAGATAGAGAAGCCTCATTTTTGATACAGGACTGTGACCAAGAAGATCAGCCTGATTTTGAATCTTTTTTTGAACTATTTGCTGCCAGAGACGCTTTTTTAGGGGATTCTTTACACTAATTTGCGCCTGAAATCGCTCGGTCTGAACACTGTGCGCCTCTACAGGCATGATCATGCCAGCAGGATGATGGTCGTTCCCGCACAGAACAACAGCGGATCCTGACTCAATCAGCTTGATTAGAGTTCCGTGGGAGAAAGAAGCAAAGGGAGTATCAATAATAAGCAGGCCAATATCTTCTGCAGGAACTTGAGCAACTTTCTCTTTATTCCTTGTTAGGATAATTTGGTTGTGCTTAAGGGAAAGATGTGTATCGTAGCCTGAAATTTCGATGGTGCGCTTAATCATAAGCCGGGAATTCCCTGCCAAGAGGATCAATGGTTACTTTTCGCCCCTTAAGTGTATTCGGAATGCGCCGGAAAATGAGGGGCTCTTTGTCGTAATCAGTCATTTTGCCCGCATACCGATGTGGGCGAAGAGTAATATTTTGATTTATATCCATTTTTTGCACTCTGCACAGTCGTTCATTGCCTTCTTTGTCCACAAGCCGAAACATTTCATTAATTGAAAGTGAAAATAGGAAAAGTGCCTCGGGTATTTCAGGATGAACCCGGCGTATGATAGGCTCGCCCTTACGTGCACGTTGAGCAGCTTCGAACATGGTTACAACAACACCTTCTCGTTTTTTATTCCCATCTGAATCTTTATATTCAAATATTTCTATATGATGATTACTCCCGGGTTCAACAAAGCGATATAGCGTTCCGTCTTCATTCTTCATGCCAATAAAATCAGTACCTGCTTCGAAAATGCGAACTTTCTTTATTTCAACAGGGGTTTTGGGCTTGGCCGTGATTTTATCAAGGCGAGTCTTCATATAAAGAGCCTCTTTAAACACTTCCTTCGGTTTGAACTTGCCTTTATAATGGTCAGGATCAATGCCGAATTGTTTTAATCGCTCAATTACAATCTCTCTTACAGTATGATCTCTGATTTTCTTTACCATGGCCAATGTGAGGTCCGTAAGATTCTTTCGATAAACATATTGTCCCTGTTCATCCGTTAATCCGTAATTTGTTTCTTTATGAAGAGCGCCGGATACTTTGCGAAGAACGCGGTGGGAAACTCTTATTGGTTCAACAACAGAGATTACAGAACCACGGAAATTCGGCCAGGGGGCTGGAAATGGTTTGCGTTGTCTCTTGAAATCGTACTTGTGAGCTAATTGCTGTAGATGCGATGCGTTAGTCAAGGCTATCGTAACAGCATCAATTGCATGATGGCGGTGATCGTCTCTTTGTTTTATGACGTCATCTTCCTTTCCAAGTATTGTATTCAGTCCCCATAAGTACCTGAGTTCCGCGGTTACCTGGCCTCGGGTGCACCGAACCCGCACGCCTAAAATCTGTAGATATTTTTTTACCTCGCGAGTGATGTAGCGGGTGTCATTCAGCTGTCTTTCTATGAATTCATTAACATTGATCTCTTTTTGCAGAAATTTTCTCTGTTTGTTACGTGGGAGTCGTTTCATGTTGCTCAGAATCCTTTCCCACCTGTCAGGATCGGCTGAGAATGCTTCGTAGGGAGTGCGATTGCCTTTCTCTTTATTCACCGGCACGTAACACAATGTCTTATTCATGTAGCTATCATCGAGACTGCGGCTGTGTGGCAGTATATGGTCAACTTGAAATTCACCCGTCATAAATAGCTGCTCAGGAGATATCGGTTTCCCTGTATAGGGACAGAAATGACCGCATTCTTCCCACAGCTTATATTTTATGACATCGTCTCCTGATGGCTGAGGAATGCCGAAATCTTTCAACCATTGACGAGCTTGCTCGTTCCTTTGTTCGTTTCGCCTTATTTTCGAGATTGTCTCGTCTCGCTCGCGCTGTGTTCCCTTTGTTTCGCGAGCCAGTTCAATAACGATTTGAGACGGTTTGCCGTAGTCCCGGATAATGGCATTAATTACCCGGCGCAATTCAAATAGCGCTTTTCTTACAATGGGATTTGCAAGAGTGCTAACTTCGGGAAGGGGTAATGTTTCGCATTCTTCTGGCTTCTCATCTAACACATAACCAGCTGCTTGAATCGCATCGTATTCACCATCACCCTTTTCAAGATGGGAGAGTAGTTTCTTGATGGCTGCAGCGGAATAATGAATATAACCCTTTGGGCGCTCAATTTTATACAGTTTTTCAATTTGTGCTTGAGTAAACTTCCACTCGCCCCTGGCTTTTTTCTCAAAAATTTCAGGTTCTTCTCGCAAGAGAGCTTCGTATACCTCTTCAATGAAGAAGTCTGGCTTTTTATCGAAATCCTTGAATATTTTTCGGAGTCCGGCCTCGACAATACAACCTTGGATCTTGTCCCTGGCGCCAAGTTCCAGATTAACAACATCATTTTCGTGGAGGTCCAGGAGCTTCCGAATTCTGTCTATTTTCATGTCTTTCGTTCTACTCAGTTTGTCTATGAGTACTGCTCTTTCCTTCTCGGTCAGCGGTCTTTCTATCTTACCCGGTGTATGAATTCGCATGTCGTTTACGGTCTTCAAAAGACGAAATCGCTGCGCAAACCAGGAGGCGATGGGGCATCTGCGTTCGGTTTTCTCGAGTTTACAGAATCCAATTTTATCATCAACGGGCTTAAGAGGGCGCTGGAAGAATATTGCTTCATATATCTTTTCTTTCGCAGAGTCGGTCAGTATATCAGGATAAAAGGATGATTGTACTTCCCATAGGAGCTCGAATTCCCTTTCAAACATATCTCTGAGCGTATAGCGATCACGTACTTTTTGGCCCGTTGTGTACTTCAAATGCAAATATTCTCCCAGCGTTCGGGCTCCGATGGACTTCATGTCATTTGCCAATGCTGAAATTCCCTCATATACTTTTCCTGTTTCTTTTTTAGTGTCCGTTTTACGATTGGATTTGAATCCCCTTCGTTGGCTCATGTGAATGAGGGCTCTGGCAAATTCATTGAGTTTCAGCTTCGAATGAATTCCGCGTGCGCGAAGCTCGTAAGGATTAAGGGACATCAGTTCTGCATTTTTAAAATCTTCTTCCGTTAGCAACCCGGCCCGATTCAATACGTATCTCAATCTCATTTTCCGACGGCTTCTCCGATTATGTTGTCGCCGGGCTGATCGTGCTTCTCTTCGTTGAACGTTTTTCGATTTCTCAAGACCCGCATTGTCTCTTTCCACCCCTTCCGGAAATACCCTCACTCCGGATACGACCTTCTCGTTTTTCTGATCGACTAAAGCCCAGCCGATTGAATTTGGACCAAGATCGATACCAAGTGTAAAATTGTTCATTTTCGCCTCCAGAAAAAGCTTGACTTTCGAAAAGCTCGTTTTGTAGAGTCCATTTTAGAGTGTAGCAAATAGCGGTTCTAATCTTCCCATAACAAAGAAGATTTGTTCTGCAGGCTAGGTCCCCCTTCCAGAAATCGGTAAGGGGGATATCCTTATTTATAGAACAAACGACATTTGAGAGATTAACAAATAGACATTAATAAATCAATAACTTTTTCAGGGGTGTGGGACTATGGTGACAAGTAATATAATTCTCTTGAGCGATAATAGTCCCTATGCCTGGCCTGAGGCGATTGGCACGGACTGGGGCTTTGGCTCTGGAAAAATCAGATTAATCCCGTGGGAGATGATATCAAACTTATAGTGGCGATTATCGCCCGAGTTGACTGCCTCGCCATCTACCTGGAGAAACATCGGCTTGTCACAGGTGATCTCGAAACTCTTGACAAGGGCATGCGTGACGTCTTCATAGATCTTGCTGAGATTCTGTCCGGAGAAAAACAGGCCGTGGGCGTAGCGAAGGTAGTCGGGGATAGTGTTGCGTTTAAAAATGTAGAGCTCCATATCGCCGCTATCCACACTGAGGGTAAAGACGTTGAACCCGGCGTAGCAGCGCAAATTGCTCAGGATCAGGCTGTAGCCCTCGTGGGTCTCGCCTGATGGATGAAGGGTGACGGTGAACTTTGGCAGATTATGCAGGTCGCCCAGCTGACGGATGGCATAGAGGAGAAAGGCCAGCACTCCTAAATTCAGTTTCGTCTGCTCCGGCACTTTGTGCACTACCGAGGCGTCAAAGCCGATGCTCGAGAAACAAATAAACGCCCGCCCATTGACCTTGCCGATATCCACTGGCCGAGCCTTGTTCGTTACAGCAAACTCGCATGCTTTCACCGGATCCAGCGGAAT
This sequence comes from uncultured Candidatus Sumerlaeota bacterium, assembly GCA_964454265.1. Lineage (GTDB taxonomy): Bacteria > Sumerlaeota > Sumerlaeia > MWCT01 > JAUWMI01 > JAUWMI01. The sequence continues at coordinate 5,432 of CAYVXD010000181.1, forward strand.
TCCCACTGTACGGGCCAGCGTGTTGACCGTTCCCAGTGGAATAATGCCGATGGTAAATGGTTTCCCAACGACAAGATTGAGGAGAGAGTTAATAGTTCCGTCGCCGCCACCAAAGAGCAAGGTATCATATCCTTCGATTTCCGCGCGTGCCACCAGGCGACGGGAGTGCTCAATCGAAGTGCTGAGCTCGATCGAGTAGTCAAGCTGATTCTGCTTGAAGACTTGTCCGATGCGCTTGATCGTCGAATGAGAACAGTGAGGCCGGTCACCAAAATTGACGATAACTAAGACTCGCATGGCCAGGGTATCCCTTTCCTGACCTAAAATCATGTCGGTTATTTAAACTATACCATCCCTTATTTCGATTCCATATATCATCAAGGGCTTGACACTGTCAAGTCATCAAGTCTAATAATATATCGTTTCTTATCTCCTCGTTTGGTGCTGTCATATACCAGCTGTCGGGCCTGACCGGCCAGGTAAGGAGATTGTATGTCCGGTGTCCCTGATGAACAGATGGCCAGAAAGAAGCAGCTAAAAAAAGGGCTTCTTATTGCCTTTGAAGGAATTGACGGGGCAGGCAAAACCACGCAGGCAAGGCTTGCCCAGAGCGCCCTTGAAGCCCAGAGCTATCGCTGCATGTTTCTTCGCGAGCCAACTGACGGCCCCTATGGCCAACGTATCCGTGCCCTGGCCCGGAAAGGTCGGTTCACCCTTACTCCAATGGAGGAGTTCGAGCTTTTTATCGAGGATCGCAAGGAAGACGTGGCCGAAAACATTTCTCCTGCCCTGGCGCAGAAAAAGATTGTTCTGATCGATCGCTACTATTATAGCTCCATCGCATACCAGGGAGCATTGGGCCTGGACAAAGACTTCATCCAGCGTGAAAACGAGAAGGTGGCCCCCCGACCGGATCTGATTTTTTATCTCAACATGCCTGTGGAGCTCGGCCGCGAGCGAATTTGCACCAATCGGCAGGATCGCCTCACCCTGTTTGAGGAGCATGACTACCTTGAACATGTAAAAGCAAACTTCGACTCCCTCCAGGATCCCGAGATCATTCCTATTGACGCCACGCAATCCGAGGAGCAAATTCATACCGAGATCATGAAGCATATTGGCGATTTAATACTGAAGAACCTTTAGATCGAGTAGGGAGCATATTCACGCAGATGTGAACAGGCTGGAAGCCTGTTCCACCGTCTCCAGTCAGGCATCCCTGCCTGCCTTTTCGGGGAGGGCAAGGATCCCTGGCTGTGCAGATGTGAACAGGCTGGAAGCCTGTTCCACCGTCTCCAGTCAGGCATCCCTGCCTGCCTTTTCGGGGAGG
>CAYVXD010000182.1:0-6719 GCA_964454265.1 uncultured Candidatus Sumerlaeota bacterium
ATAGATAATCCCTGCGGTCAGGACGTAGGGGCGGGGTTACCCCGCCCATGGGCGGTCCGCCGCGGCGGATCGCCCCTACAAAAACCAACATTGCAATGAAGTAAAGCAATTCTGCAGCATTTTGGCCAGGCAAAAGTATTAGGAAGGGCGCTAAATATAACAGCCCTGCAAAAAACAAACAGAACACAACAAATCAGATTAGGACACCACAGATTATTCTTGAAGCTTGCATATCGCTTATTATAGTAAAGATCAAGTTTAAAAAGACGGGCAAGCTATTTGTCTTGTTAGACTTGCGGACATGTAAGAGGTGTCCGTTAAAACTACCGGCGGGTGTGCTGCATTGCCACAATCTGGGCAAAAGATATCTTCAATTCGCCAGGCTGCGCGCTGGTTTATCCGTTTTGGATTACGCAGCCGCCTTACGCTGAGCTCAACGCGTGCCAAACGCTTTCATAATGCACGCCTGAACTGGCGCGAGTTCTGGCACGGCCAGACGTTGCTTCACTCCTTGCCGCTACATTTGCAAGTGGGGACAAATCTTACATGCAACCTGCGCTGCATCTTCTGCCGCCGTCAGGTGCCTGGAGAACAAGAACGGTTGGCAAATCTTCCATCGGCCGACCGGCAGATGAGCTGGGAACTGGTCGAGCGCATCGCGCAACTCATTCCATATGCCGAAATGGTAAATCTGACGCCTTATGGCGAGCCGTTGCTTTTCTCGCACTTACCGGAGTTGCTCGAACGCTATCGTATCTATCAGTGTGACAATCTGGCTCTGACCACGAATGCTCAGCTGCTCGATGACGAGCGAAGCAAGATGCTGGTGCGTTCCGGGGTTCATATTCTGTTTCTCTCGATTGACACGTGCGACCCAGAGATTTACGCGGGGATGCGTGTGGGAGGGACACTGGAGCAGGCAGAAGCAGGTATTGAGCGAGTGAACCAGTGGAAGGATCGCTTCCAGAGTCGTGTGCCGCGCCTTATTCTCGCCTCAACATTTATGGCGCGCAATATTCCCCAGCTGCCTGCTATGGTCGAGTTTGCCGCCCGACACCGTATTGAGGAGCTCTCGGTGCAGCTCATGGAAATGGAAAATCCGGCCCTCGAGTCCGAGGCGCTCGAGCACCACGTGTCTCTCACACGCCAGATGCTCAACGAGGCCGAACAGCAAGCGAAAGCATGCGACGTACGGATGACCGTGCATCTGGCGATGCAGAATCTACTGGCCGCCACAGCGGCTAAGCGTGCTTCAGACAGTTCGATGAACCTTACTCGGGTAGAATCATTGGTCAGCCGCAAGCCGCTGATCAAGCTTTGTCGCTACCCATGGATGTTCCTGTATATTGACACTAATGGCGATGTGCGGCCGTGCTGTTATGCCTCGGTCTGCTTTGGCAATCTTCTGCGGCAGGACTTTCAGACAATCTGGAATGGCCCGGCGGCACGGCAGATGCGCCAGGATTTCCTCGATAATGTGATCCCAGAAGCCTGCCGGAACAAACACTGCCGGGTGGATTTGTAAATATAGACGACCCGCCCGCCGCGACAGGTCGCCCCCACTTTCGTCGTATATGTTGTGTCGTCGTGATTAATGCGCCTTGAGCGCACATTTTGATCGCGTCTCTAAGAACGCCGCCTCACGGCGTAATACCGGCCTTGATCAGATCGTGAAGGTGAATCATGGCAATCGGGCGACGTTCATCGTCAGTCACAGGCAGCACGGTAATATTGTATTGCTCCATCAGGTCAATTGCATTAACGGCAAGTGTATCCTTGGTGGTGCTTTTCGGTGTGCGAATCATAACGTTTTCCAGACAGGTATCGAGTCCGTGTTTTCCAGCGTGGAGGATACGGCGGAGGTCACCGTCAGTCAGTATGCCAACCAGAACACCTTTCTTGTCAGTAATACTTGTTGCACCCAGGCCCTTTGACGTCATTTCGATAATACCTTCTTTTAGTGTCTTGTCTTGCGAGGTCACTGGATTGTATTCGCCGGTGTGCATAAGGTCTTCAACCTTGATGAGCAGCCGTCTGCCCAGCGTACCTCCAGGATGAAAAATTGCAAAATGCTCGGCCCTGAAGTTCCTCTTTTCAAGGAGAACCACAGCAAGCGCATCGCCCATGGCCAGCGCCGCCGTTGTGCTCGCCGTAGGGGTAAGGCCGAGCGGGCACGCCTCTTCCTTTACACTGATGTCTAGCACCATGTCGCTGTGGCGGGCGAGCTCAGATTTGAGATTGCCCGTCATGCCAATCAGTTTAATTTTGAAATGCTTGATGTAGGGAATCAGACGCAGGATTTCCTCGGTGTTGCCGTTGTGAGAAACGGCCAGCACCACGTTGTCAGGCGTTACCATGCCAAGGTCACCGTGCATCCCTTCTGCCGGGTGCATAAAAAACGCCGGAGTGCCGGTGCTGGCCAGGGTTGATGCGATCTTGCGGGCAACAATGCCAGCCTTTCCCATTCCAGTGAGCACCACGCGGTCTTTGCAATGATAGATCAGATCAATAGCCTTTTCAAAATCCGGTGTTAGCTTGGCACCGAGATCCATAATCGCGCGTGCCTCAATTTCAAACACGTGCCTGGCTCGCTCGAGAATGTTCATTTCCGTACGACCCCCTTTATGCAGGCGTCAATTGCCTTTATCTGATGGAGAAAAGCAGAGAGCTGGTCTAGAGCAATTGTATTGGGCCCATCACTGAGAGCCTGGTCAGGATTTTCGTGCACTTCAAGGAAAAGGGCATCAATTCCCACAGCAGTTGCCGCGCGCGCCAGCGGCACTACAAATTCTCGCTGGCCCGATGAAGCGCTGCCCGCTCCTCCTGGCAGCTGCACCGAGTGGGTTGCATCGTACGCAACTGGATAGCCAAACCCGCGCATAATGGCTAGCGACCGAAGATCGGAAACGAGATTATTGTATCCGAATGACGTCCCCCGTTCTGTAAGCAGAATTTGATGGTTACCGGTTGACGTTATTTTTTCAATCACGTTTTTTATATCCCATGGCGCCAGGAATTGGCCTTTTTTCACATTGAGCGGCTTGCCAGTTTGCGCCACAGCGACGACAAAGTCCGTTTGCCGACAGAGGAATGCAGGAATTTGCAGCATGTCTGCTACTGCTGCGGCTTGCTCGATCTCCTCGTGACGATGCACATCGCTGAGCACTCTCAGCCCCAGCTGTTGCTTCACATTCTGCAAAATTTCAAGACCCTCTACTACCCCAGGCCCACGGTACGACTTTATGGAGCTGCGGTTTGCCTTATCATATGAAGCTTTAAAAATAAAGGGGATATCGAGGGAAGAGGTTATTTCCAGGAGCCGCTCAGCAATCATGCGTGTATGCGCTTGGTCTTGAATCACGCAAAGACCAGCAATCAAAACAAGCGGATGTGCATCGCCGATTCTTATTTCGCCTATAGTGACGGCTTTCATGAGTTTTCCAATCCGAAACAAGTTAGATTTAAATTATAGGATTCATGGCTTTTCCAGTGTGCATACCACCCTATTTTTGACTTATGATGGTATCGGATGTTCTGGAGAAATCAAGAGAATTTTGGCTCTGGCAGGTCAAGGGAGTGGAAAGGTTCTTGACAAAAGGCCTGTCAATACCTAATTGTTAGCACTGCATTTATCAAAAATACTAGGCGAAGCGCTTCGAGTGAGTATGTCTCTGCTCGAGCGGTTCTACGGAGATCAACCAGATATTTTGTAAGGCAAATGGTCACACGTAACCAGACAGCGAAAATCCCTGAGTTGTCCATCATCATTCCTCTCTTTAACGAAGGAGAGAACATCGCTCTTCTTTATGACCGCCTGATTCAGAGCTTGGAAGATGTGGGCAAATCGTTCGAAATTATTCTTATTGACGATGGCAGTACGGACCGGACGTACAGGAGGATCGCCGAGGTCGCGGAGAAGGATCAACGGGTAAAAGTGGTCTCGTTCAAGCGGAATTTTGGACAGACAGCTGCGATTGCAGCAGGTATTGATTTTGCCTCCGGGGATATCCTCATCCCAATGGATGGAGACCTGCAAAACGATCCTGACGACATTCCTCTGCTCTTGGAGAAATTAGCGAAAGGATATGACGTTGCAAGTGGCTGGCGAAAGGATCGCAAGGATCGGACGCTTTCGCGTGTGCTGCCTTCAAAGATCGCCAACAAGATCATTTCAGTGATCAGTGGGGTTCGTCTGCACGACTACGGGTGCACGCTGAAGGCATATCGGCGGGATGCAATTGAGGGTGTTCGGCTGTATGGCGAAATGCACCGATTCATTCCTATTTTTGCAGCCTGGCAAGGAGCAAAGGTGGCTGAAGTGGTGGTGCATCATAACCCGCGCAAGTTTGGCCGCTCAAAGTATGGCTTCTGGCGCGTTCCCAAAGTGATTCTCGATCTGATTGTGGTTAAATTCCTGAGCGATTACGCCCATAAGCCAATCTATGTCTTTGGAGGCTTAGGCCTCGTATGCTTCGCAGGAGGGTTTTTGTCGGGACTCTACGCAGTGTACCTGAAGTGTTTTCGCAGCACCTCGTTTATTGAAACCCCACTCCCACTACTGACAGTACTACTTTTTGTGCTCGGTTTTAGCTCGATCCTTATGGGTTTGATAGCTGAGCTTTCCATACGGCTGTATTATGAATCACAAGACAAACCGACATATTTAGTTCGCGAGAAGCATAATCTGGAAGAGAATAACCAGTGACCGGCCAGCAGGGCCGCGGTGATGATGCCTACTGCTGGGTAATTGGCAGAAGGGTCAAGTCACTGCGCCATTCGGCCTGGCAAGAATGGTATAGCGAAGTTTATGTGTGGCATTTGCGGATATTTGCATCTTAATCGGGGAGGAATTCCACCGCCCGAAGTTCTCGAGCGAATGTGCCTGGCAATCAGGCATCGCGGGCCTGATGACCAGGGGTTTTTTTTTGATAGGTATGTAGCCCTCGGACAGCGCCGCCTTAGCATCATTGATCTCGCCGGCGGACACCAGCCGCTCTTTAACGAAGATGACAGCATTGCCATCGTATTTAATGGAGAGATCTACAATTTCCCCGATATTAAAGCCCGCCTGGAGAAAACCGGACGCCACGTCTTCAAGACTCACTCAGATACCGAAGTAATCGTTCATCTGTACGAAGAGGAAGATGTAGATTGCCTCAAGTCGCTCAATGGTATGTTTGCATTTGCTATCTGGGACAAGAAGCAGGAGCGGCTGTTTTGCGCCCGCGACCGCATGGGCAAAAAGCCTCTCTATTATACCGTGATGAATAATCACATGGTATTCGCCTCCGAACTCAAGGCTCTGATCCTGCATCCCGAAGTCCGCAGATCACTCTCGCTTGAGAGTCTCAGCAAGTATCTTGCTTTTGAATACGTTCCAGCCCCGGCAACGATTTTCGAAGGGATTTTTAAGCTGGAACCCGGCCACTATTTTGTCGTTGATATGAAGCAGCCATGGGCGATCCGGCGAGAAATTATCCCTCGGCAGTACTGGGACATTGAATTTAAGCCTGTGCAGCGGCCCATCCCGGAAATCACGGAGGAATTCCTTCGGCGATTCAAGGAGGCAGTGCAACTGCGCCTGATTAGTGACGTGCCGCTCGGCGTTTTTCTCAGTGGCGGTATTGATTCCAGCTGCGTGGTCGCTATGATGGCGGAGCTAATGCCGTCAAAGGACATTAAGACCTTTGCCATTGGCTTTACTGAGAAATCATTTGATGAATCTGCATATGCCCGGCGGATAGCTAACCTCTTTCAAACAGACCACTATGAAGAAGTGCTGAAGCCGGAAACGCTGCTCGACATCCTGCCCGAAGTTTGCGATAACCTGGATGAACCGTTTGGCGACCCTTCCGTCATTCCCACGTTTCTCCTGTCGCGGTTTACGCGCAAATACGTAACTGTGGCGCTGGGCGGCGATGGGGGGGATGAGCTTTTTGCAGGCTACGATCCCTTTCTCGCCCATTATCCGGCAAAGTACCTGGAGAAGCTGCCGATGTTTATGATCAAGGGACTGCGCAGTGTGGCACGGATGCTCCCGGTATCGTCCCGGAACATTAGTTTCGACTTCATTGTCAAACAGTTTCTCGCTGAAATGGAGTATCATTACGGGCAGCGCCATTTTGCCTGGCTTGGTTCGTTTCCGCCGAACCGCCAGCGTCCACTTCTCACCCCGGATGCATACGTGGCTACTAATTCGCATAATCCGTTTTGTGTTATTGACAACTATCTGCGCCAGATTCCCATTCAGCATGAGCTCGATGGAATCATCTATCTTTACTGCAAACTCTATCTGCAGGACGACATTCTGGTCAAAGTTGATCGAACCAGCATGGCTAATTCACTCGAAGTGCGTGCGCCGTTCCTCGATGTGAACGTTGTGGAATTTGTTAATACTATTCCGCACGACCTGAAGCTCCGAGGATTTACAACGAAATACATATTAAAACGGGCGATGCAGTCGAAGCTTCCCCGTGACATTATCCATCGGCGCAAAAAGGGATTTGGTATTCCCATTGCTGAGTGGTTTAAGCATGATTTGAAACCTGTGTTGCTCGACTTGTTTCAGGAATCAAAGCTCAAGCAGCAGGGATTGTTTCAACCGGCATACGTCCGTGCTCTGATGGATGAGCACTTTGCTGGCCGTAAGGACAATCGCAAACAGCTGTGGACCCTGTTTATGTTCGAAAAATGGTATGAGAAGTACTGTTCGTGAGTCG
>CAYVXD010000183.1:0-6707 GCA_964454265.1 uncultured Candidatus Sumerlaeota bacterium
GCCCAAAGGAAGAAAGAAAAAGGAGCCGCCGAAGCCGTTCGAGCGCGATCTCGGGAAGGATCACCTAGCCATGCTTCTCGAAAACAAGATACCGGCGCGATGGCACACGCACCGCAGGGATGATATCGAGACGGCGATCCGGCTGATGATTTCTGGTACACCATGCGTGCAGATTGTTATACACAACGCCGCAATGTGCCAGGAGCTTCGTGGCTTGACACCCCGACATTCGGTATTTTGCGCGGAACTGTGACGGGCGATGGCTCTTCGCTTGATGGGATTACTATGACTCTTTCGAATGGAGTAACAGGGACAAGTAACACAGACGGGACAGGCTTCTATGCATTCCTCCAACTGAATCCGGGAGTCAATTACACTGCAACTACTTCTGCAGCGGGGTTTTATGACCAATCAAAAAACTTCAACATTACGGCGGGCACTGTGACAACTCTGGATTTTGCTCTGAGCAGTACGACCCCGGCCCCCACGCCGACACCAGTAACAAGTATATCGCACTGGCAAGACTATGGACGTTAAAAAATTACGGCGTGATAGAGGTCAGGTCTTTTGTCTGATGGGGTCAACTCTTGATTTTTGAAATTATGGCGGAGAACTCCTCAATGGCAAGGCAGAGAGGAGACCCTCTTGTTTATCGCACCTTCGCTCTTTCCATCATTTTGGCTGCCACAATATACTGTTTATTCATCAAAACTTTCGCAATTGGCCGCAATCGAGATCAATACGAGCGAGATGCGCACTTACATAAGTTAAAAAATCAGGACCTGACAGCATTGACTTCCCGTACTTTGTCCCTTTAGAAACTGGCTCACCTTGCTCAAACGGAAAGGACAGCATTGAGAAACACCCCAGCGCGTCTGCCGTAAGTATGGTCTTGAGGATTAATTTTTATCTTGAGTTAGGGGATGCGAAGACCGTAAAATTTCTCAACCATCGCCTCTTTTTTGAGGCACAAATCCAGCATTCACAAAGAAGACAACGGCTTCATTTTTTTTCATTTTTATCTGAAGATTTTGGCATATCAATTTTAAAGAACAATACTACTACACCATCACAGGAGATATGAGGTTTAAAATGACTTCTAAATTGCTCCTATTTGAATATTCTTCTTTCAAGATTTCATAAGATGTAGGGGCTCAAAATTTTGAGCCCTTACGTACTTGGATAATAAAAAGCGACTTTCGATACTCCTGTATCAGCGCGATTAAGTGAAGAGATATAGTTGATATGGAAGAGGCAAATAAACACTCAAGGCACATCTCATTATTGAATGAACCTAGTCGAAAGCAATCTCCAAACTGGTTTTTGATTGGATGTTTCGTTTTCGCACTTATAAAAATCGCCTATCTTTTCATCGGCTACAACAAGAACTTGTATGTACAAAGCTACGAAGATCTTGCCCGGTTTTGGTTCAGCTGGAACTTTTATGGACTCAAACCTATAGCAATTGATACCTGCTGGCTACCGTTGCATCTGGTTCTCCAGTCCGTTGCTCTGAGTCCTCGAGTGCTGCCTTTTTTTTCAGCGAGTTTGTTTCAGACAGCTGTCAGTATTGCAGGGGGCATCTTTGGGGCATTAATCGCTTATGATATTTGCAATAAGAACTGGAAGGCGGGATTGGGAGCACTTGTTGCCTGGCTCGGCTCAGCCAGATTAACGCTTATGGGTATTGGCTTCCTCAGCGAGCCCCTATTTCAACTCGAAATGCTGGCTGCGATCTGGTTTGGATTAAAATTTGTGCAGGAGGGGAAAAGGAAGTGGTGGTTGTGGTCAATACTCAGCATTTACGCAATGGAACTAACACGTTATGAGGGATGGTTTTTTTCCGCCGCTCTATTCTTACTATGGTCCTCAGCAGTCCTTTATTGCAGTTGGAGAAAATGTGGCCATGGATATGCAGGTTTGAAACAGAGCACGCCTGTGCAGATTATCATCTCCGGGGGGCTTATTGGTATGCCTCCGTTGGTCTGGTTGCTCATCAATTACTTGGTTAAAGGTGACCCGTTTTTCTTCATTAACGCGTCAAAGGAATTTGTGTTAGTGAACATTCCCTTCCTATTTAAAGACAGAGTCGAGTTCCTAATGGATTTCATAAGAGGGATTTGGTTTTGCCAGCCATTGGTGGTACTATTTGGTTTTGCCTCACTGTTATGGGGTAATGTGCGACGCGGTCCAGGGGTCGTACTGATATTTTCCATATTTATTGTCTATTACTTCAACTTCCTCGGCATTATGAACGGATCCACGGCCTTTTCATTTCCCGAGAGATTGTCTTCTAATATCTTTATTCTTTTTTGTCCTCTCTTTGGATTGTTTTGTTATCATTTTTTTTGTTCTTTTCGGAAAGAAGCGAAGATAGTGCTCCCGCCCGTTCTGCTTAGCATGATGTTGATGGGATTCTTTAGCTTTTGGACTGCTGAGCCTGTTCTTGAAAATACGATGGGGAGGAATCTCGTGGACAGATTGGCTGAACGATTGGAAGAGACCCCGCAGCATCCCCGTCCGCGCGTCCTGATTGAGACCACGCAAATTGATTATTCTATAGTTCTGTTCGCCATTGCCCTTGATAAGGATGATTGGCTCGGCTTCAACCGGCAAACAAACGGCACCCTGGAGGGAGTTCTAGCCGAAAATAAGTCAATAAGATATCTTGTTCTTAACCACAACAGTAAAAATGTTCGTTGGATTATGCGGCAGAAAGTTTTTAAACTTGTGGTTGGCGGATCTGTTTGGGATCTTTATGAATACCGATAAAAAACCAGCGTTAAGGATTTCATCTAAATATTTCAGGGACGATTTGGGTCTCTTTGAAAAAGAAAAAGGGTGTTTTGGGCGGATTTTTGATGAGACAGCGACATTTTGGCGAGCAGAAGGCAGGCGAAAAGACAATTTCGGGAGTCTTGAGCGAAAAAAAATGCTCATTCCAGGATGTAACACCCTTTTGCCAGTTTATTTAGTTTAGCCAATTTTAAATCTGAGCAGTTATGATATGTTCGGGTTCCACGGCCCTAAAGTCTGCTACTCTATCTTCTATGGGCTTGTTTTAATTACGCGGTAGGATGATGGACGGGAAGGGTTTGATGATACCTAAAGAATGGAGCCTTTCATGATTGAAGACAAGTCAGACACTCGAAATCTACTTCTCGGCGCGCGCATTGCGTCAATTGATGTGTTCAGAGGCCTAACAATTCTCTCGATGATTTTCGTGAATGATCTCGGCAGGATTAGTGGTGTTCCCTGGTGGTTGAAGCATTTCCCGGCTGATGCTGATGGAATGACTTTCGTTGATATCGTCTTTCCAGCCTTTTTGTTCATTGTCGGTATGGCCATTCCTTTTGCAATCGGCAGGCGCTTTGAAAAAGGTGAGGCGGCGCTCCAGATATGGAGGCACATAGGTATCCGCACGTTTGCTCTGCTGGTCATCGGTGTGTTTATGGTTAATATCTCTAGTTTCAATGCTAGCGCTGTGGTAGTGAGTAAAGACCTATGGATATTTCTGATGTTTATAAGTGTTATTTTGGTTTGGAATCAATATCCGAGAAGTGAAGGAAAGAAGCGGTCTCTGTTTATTGCACTGCGCATGGTGGGTATTGGGGGGCTTGTTGTTATGGCCGTACTTTATCGCGGCGGAAGCGGTGAAAACGTTATCTGGATGAGGACAAGTTGGTGGGGAATATTAGGCTTGATAGGGTGGGCATATTTAACCTCGTGCACTGCCTATTTGTTGTTTCGCAGACAAATTGGCGCAATGATGGGAGTCCTTGCGTTACTTATTGCCCTTTACATCGGAAACGAGTCCGGGGCGCTTAAGTTCCTTGATTTCATCAACAAATATGTCTGGCTTGCCGGGCATATAGGCGGACATTCTTCACTCACCGTTGCCGGGGTTATTGTTGGCATGCTTTTTCTCGAGCACTCACCTGCCAGGACTCCTGGAAAACGGATTGTTTGGTTGTTGCTATTCGCACTTGGCCTATTTGTTGCCGGTTATCTTCTGCGTACGCTTTATGGTATTAATAAGGTCAAAGCTACCCCATCGTGGTGTTTATATTGCTCGGCGATCTGCTGTATTTTTTACGCTTTCTTGTATTGGTTGATGGATCTGAAAAGCGTAATCCGCTGGTCCAATTTCGTCAAACCTGCTGGGGCCAACCCGCTCTTAGCGTACATTTTGCCGGCTATTGTTTATGCATTGCTCGCAATCTTAGGCATTCAGTTTCTCAATAAACATCTTAATGCAGGATTAGTAGGTATTATACGCTCTTTAGTATTTTCCTTGGCCATAGTTGCGCTGGCAGGGGTCTTTTACCGTTGGCGCGTTAGGCTGCGCCTGTAGGTTGTCCTAGGAAATCGCGGTGTCAGGTTTTAGTTTAAGGTGTGCAGGCTATTTATAGTGCAACCAGCGCAGCAGCTCTCGCAGCTTTGGCGTCTTTCCGTACATGAGGATGCCAGTGCGGAAAATCTTAGCCGACGCCCACATGACGACAGGAACTGACACGGCAAGCAGAAAGATAGAGGCGATAATTTGAAACAGCGGGAGATCAGGATGCGCAGCAATCCGCAAGATCATTATCAGCGGCGTCATCGGCGGAATAAACGACAGAACGACCGACAGCGTCGCTTCTGGATGCTGTACAATGTAGAACCACGCGACCATCGGGATGATAAGAAACGTCATGATCGGTCCCATCAGGCTTTGCGCTTCCCTTAATGTGTTGCAGACTGAGCCAATAGCTCCAAGAATGGAGGAAAAGAGCAGGAAGCCCAGGACATAATAGATGATAAAGTACACCACGATGCCGGCGCTCACGAGGTCGCCCATGCCCCGGGACGCCGCCGCCAGATAGGCAGCGATACCCCAAATGCCCACGAGGGTGAATCCAATGCAAACCAGTCCTACAATTTTACCCACCATGAGCTGAAATGGACTCACCGCAGACAAGAGAATCTCTATGACGCGGGAGTTCTTTTCTTCAATGAGAGTCGTTAGCATTTGCTGGTTTATGGCAAAAACCCCCATAAACATCAGAAAAAGAAAGAAAAACGGGGTCATCATCATGGCCATTTCCCCGCGTTTCTTCCCCGTTTTTGAACTTACATCCACCTGCTCCATGGGTACACTGCGGCGAAGCTCCGCAATCAGTTGTGGCGAAAGGTCGTGCAGTCGGAAACGTGTGTTGGTCACCGCATCATTCAAGAGACGACGCACGGTTGAAAACAGTTCAAAATCCGCTACTTTTTTCGCATTCGCGTAGTAGTATGACTTGTCACCGCCCTTGACCACGTCTTTGGCAATGACCAGGTAAGCATCGAATTTGCCTTTGCGCACTTCATCCTTCAGTTCATTTATGCGTGCGTCGAGGTCGTGCTCCTCTGCGCTGAGCTGTTTCAGGATAAGCTGCCGCTGGGGGCGTGATGTGTTGTACTGTTCGAATGCGCGCTCAATCTCTGCGGATAGTTCATTCGATAGGTCCGTGACGGCAATTTTCCTGGCAGGACGTGGTCCCGTTACGCTTTCCCGCATGAGACGTCCTGAGAGAAGTATGACACCAACCACCAAGACAGGCGTTAAGATGATGCTTATCAAGAACATTTTGGTCTTGACGGTTTCAAGATATTCTCGTTGCGCGACTTTAAGAATCTTTCGCATTGCTTTGCCCAACCAGATGGATAAAGATTTCATGCAGCGACGGTCGCTTCACCTCGAAGGCCTGCACGCGAACCCTACCGACCAAAGCTTTCAACAGTTCCTGGGTGTCACCATTCTCTCTGAGAGAGATTTCCAGTCTCTTCCCAGTGCGTGTGACGCTTTCCACCAAGGGGAGATCGTTTATGAATCTTGTATCACCTTCCACTTCCGCGGTAACCACATCGGATTTGTAGCTCGACTGTATCTGATCAAGTGTGCCGTCAACGACTTTTTTGCCCTTGTTAATGAGGAGGATGAAATCGCAGAGTTTTTCAGCCTGTTCCATCACATGTGTGGAAAAGATAACCGTCTTCCCAGCGTCACGCATACGGAGCAGGATCCCCTTGAGGAGCTCGAGATTGACGGGATCAAGGCCTGAGAACGGCTCGTCGAGAATCAGAAGCTCAGGATCGTTGATTACAGTGGCAACGAACTGTAGCTTCTGCTGCATGCCCCTGGAGAGATCCTCTACCTTTCTGTCTGTCCACTCCTTCAGGCCCACTGCATCGAGCCATTTTGGTATCTGCCCGGCAAGCTCGCTCCTTCTCATGCCTTTGATTGAACCAAGGTAAGACAGTAAGCTTCGGATCTTCATCTTTCGATACAGTCCGCGCTCCTCGGGCATATATCCAATATTTTCCCTGGCCTGTTCGACCGAGTTTTTTCCGAGGATCTCGATCCGGCCGCTGTCTGGATAGATAATGTTCATTATCATTCTGATAGTGGTGGTTTTCCCTGCACCATTGGGTCCCAGAAAGCCATAGATACTGCCGGTCGGGATTCGCGCGCTCAAGGTGTCCACTGCGCGAAGTTCGCCGAAAGTCTTGCTGATTTCCTGTAGTACGATGGCGTCCGTGTTCGCTGATTTTTTCGCTTGTTCGGGATTTTCCATATAAACACCATCCAGCATCATGCTGCGTGTCATTGCTTGGTAAGCTACTCGCTCTTGGGCTACTCTGCAAGGACTTTTTCATCAGTTCTATTGTGACGGACTACTAGT
>CAYVXD010000184.1:0-6698 GCA_964454265.1 uncultured Candidatus Sumerlaeota bacterium
GGAGTGGCACCGTGACTAACAAGCAGCTTCACATCGCAGTCTTTGGCGCTCACTGCGGCGATGCAGAGATTACCGCAGGCGCAACCGTTCGTAAGTACACCAAGGCCGGACATGTAGCTACCATCGTTCATCTCACTGCTGGGGAAAAGGGCAACGTCAAAATGCCACCCGAGAAATACCGTACGCAACGGATTAAAGAGGCTGAGGCGGCTGCGAACATCCTCGGGGCAAAATGTATCGTACTCGACTATAAAGACGGCGAATTGCCGCTCACAGAAGAAACTAAACTCTCTATCTGCGATCTCACGCGCAAGATCAAGCCCGATATCGTCATCACTCACTGGAAGGAGAGCTTTCATCGCGACCACCGCAATTGCTACGAACTCGTGATGGAAGGCACTTTCTACGCCGCGCTGCCAGGCATCAAGCGCGAGCTCCCCGCACACCAGATCACTGCTCTCTACTACGCTGAGAACTGGGAAGATCCGTTTCACTATCAGCCGGATTTCTGGATTGACGTATCAGAAGTGTACGATGAATGGATCGAGGCGCTGAAATGCCACGCACTATTTCGTGGCGAAGTCGCCTCGTTTGACTACATGCGCTATTACACAGGCCTTACGGCCATGCGCGGCGCTGAGGTAGGATTTGCCCGAGCGCAGACCTTCGCCCTCCCACCCATTTCCCGCAAACGCGGGCTCCGGTTCTTCCCTATTAACGAACCGGTCCTCATTTTCTAATAATAGCTCCCGCTGGTTTGTGGGTAATGGCCTTTTTCATGGCTTTGGTTCTTTGACTACTTCTTTGTATGCAAGTCCCACTCTAGGCTTACTTAAGGATGCACAACCAGAGAATCGACGCGTAGGGAATCGCTTCCTTGCAGGTGTAGGATATTGAACTCGTTGCCCAAATCGAATTTATCGTCCCCCTTCCTTTCGCGGTGGCAAAACTCACGTTGGCTTTCGTTATTCGCACCAAAGTTTGCCGCCTTCTCTGAATGGCCTTGGATTGTAATTACTCTGGCGATATCCCTCATGCGTCTGCACGTTGCTGTCTCAGTCCCACTGCTTGGCGCTGAGGCCTATTATTGGAACTGGGGCCAGCATTTAGCCTGGGGCTATTACGACCATCCACCAATGATTGCCTGGTTAATCCGGTCAACTTGTGTTCTATTTGGCAAGACAGTCTTTGGGGTGCGGTTTTCTCCCTTAATTCTTGGGATGGCATTGCCTATAATTGTCAGGTGGTTTGCTGGGAACTTGTATGGCGCAGTGGCTGGCAGGATAGCGGCACTAATTGTGGCTACGACGCCCCTGGTTCTTGTAGGAGGCGTTTTGTCTACCCCGGATGTTGTGGTCAGTTTCCTATACCTGCTGGCTCTTGGTCTCGGCCTTCAGTCCGCAAGAAGTTGGTCGGCGGGCAAATTTTTCCTTACCGGCGTTGTCATAGCATTTGCTATTTTGAGCAAGTTCAATGGGTTTGTGTTAGTCCCGATCTTTGGCTTGTACTGGATCATTATTGCGTTAGACCGACCTGGCCGCGCACAGTGGCTACCATTCATCGGCTTATGTGGCTTATTGATTCTAATACCATATCTAATCTGGAATGCTGCTCACGACTGGGTTACATTCCGCTACCTTTTCTGGTATCGTCATAAAGAAGCCGGACAAGTTTTAATCAATTGGACGGGGCCCTTCACGTTATTAGGTAATTTTTTCACACTTGGCCCGATTTTGGGGCTCTTAATGCTGGCCGCAATGTATCAGTGTATCCGCTTTTCTGGCGAGAGAAAAAGTAAGGAACAAAAATTGGCTGAGCTCACTATGTTTCTTCTGCCTCTTGCAGGATTCCTCTTGCTAAGTTTTAAAATTTCATTAGCGCCACACTGGGTAGGACAAATTTTACTCACTGGAGTAGTAGTAACAGTAGGCACGTTATGCCAATGGCGAGCATCACCCAGTATTACTTCCTGGGGACCGGGCCACCGTTTCTTATTATTCAGTGCTTCTATAAACATGATTATTTGTCTGCTGCTGTATGGTTCTGTGCTTAATATTGCTGCGGTGTATCGGCTGAGCAGCGCTGTTGGAATGCCTCTCCCTTACGAAAAGGCCATCGAATTTTTTGGCTGGAACAAGTTTGCACAGCAGTTAAACAAAGAATTGCAGGAGACAGAAGAGAAAGGTAAACCGATTTTTATCTTAGCTCCCGACCATCGTCTGGCCAGCCTGGCCCTATTCTATGCCTCGGGAGCCCCATATGCCGCTGTCCTGGGCCAATCTAAGCAGCGCCAGTTTACTTTCTGGCCTAAACCAGCCGAGATGCCGCACTCCAACGCCGTTTACGTGGATAAAAAAATACGTCCAACATGGATGCACAGACTCTATAAGGAATATAATTCTGTCGGCCCATATAAAATGTCATCAGTAAAAATATTTGATGGATATAACCGCTGGTTCTTTTTCTGCCAATTGCGCGACAGAAAAGATCATAGGTTCATCCCTAAACTAATCAGATTCTTGCACATAAGCATTAAAGGATTTTGCTGAGACCACTTGGTCAACTAATGGTCAATGGCGCTCAGTAAACCGGCTATCTTTACAATAAGTCAGTTCTTAAAAGATATATTGCTAAGACAATGGCAGGAAAACAGGCGATTAGTCTCCCACTGGGTGCTTTACTGACTATCGAGCTGTCAGCCCGGGCGGTTGGAGACGCTTTCCAGGGAATAGATATCTGAATATGTATTAATGTTACGTGATTAGAAAAGAACTCTTGCGATAGACGCCTACCAAAGGTCTCCATTAAATGCCATTAATAAAGCATCCACTCAATTCCAAGTCCACTTGGCCCTTCTGCATGGCCAACAGGCATCACAAACATGTGAAATATATCCGATCCTAAATTTAAGGCTGATCCTACTGAAGCTTGATCTGTGACTTCAACAAAATTAGCTCCTAATCCCAAACCTGTGCTCTCTAATAACACATTATGTCCTATTGACCCCACTTCATAATCCCAATAGGATATATATGCTCCATCCTCTCTTGAACCAGCTACTAAAATTACAGGCGCATCAGCAACAAATTGCTCTGAAGCATCTGCAATAGATTGACGCTTATCTCCACTTACATGCTCAGTTAATGAATGAGCAGCTGGATCATATTCATAAACAGCTGTTTCATTAACAACATATATTATAAATAGATAATAACTGTAAGCGCTTGGTACTGTTCTATGTAATACGTTATTCAAATTATCATAAAGATAAGAGGTTCCATATGCTGCCCAGACAATATTAGATAATTCTTGGCTGGTTATAGGTACATCACTCCATTGAGTTGCTACATTCAAATCTGAAAGAACCAATTCTAGACTAACTCCTGTATCTTGAACTTCAGGAAGATTACCAGAATGAGGAGAACTTGAAAAATCATAAGCAGAAGAAGGAAAGCCTAATGGCATAATAATTTTTGAACTTTCATTAACTGGCAACCCAAGAGCAGTTTCAGCTTCACCTGCCTGACCAGCTGTTGTAATTGTACCAAGGCCAAGAGCAATTGCCTCCAGGTAAATATTCTGACCAATCTTTCCAATTTCTACCATGCCACGAACATCATTAGCTTTATTAGTATCATGAATAAGACATATTTTTACAGGAGCCGTATTATATTGACCACCTACATCAGTATAATCTCCATCCTTCCAGAGCTGAAGAGAATGAGTCTCTGGAATGTACTTGTATGAAGCATCCTGTCTGCATACATATATGATTGTAGAGTCATCAACTGGTTGTATAGTTCTGCCATTAGGAATCTGACCATAAGCAGCCCACAAAACATTAGACAAGAGTTGGTCAGTTACTGCTGCAGAACTATTATAATCTTCCGTAGACATTCTTTTGGCTATTGTGAATTCTAATGAGGCACCACTCCATGTCGGTGCTGGTAATGCTGATGGAGAGGGGGTGGGAGTGGGAGTAGGCTGAGCACTATAGCTCTTGTAGAGTGGCTGAACCTCTTCCTGACTTAGAGCTGCATTGCCATTACCAGAAGAATCTTGTGCAATGGTGCCACTACCTTCATCAAAATTCCAATAGGCAATGTTATCCGCCGTTACGCCTGGGCGTAATTGAAAAAATGAAAATATCAAAACGCAAATTGCAAAATTCTTCATTTTGTATTGACCAATGGCGTATAATGATTTCTGCCACCCAGCCTTACGGCTCGGGCGGTCTATCATACGACTCAATCACCACGCGGTCGAGCATCAAGATGCCCGTTGGATCATCCGTCGGATCAAAGTTCAGGAGATCCATTGCCGCAGCCAGCCCATCCAGTGTTGTTCCGACTGCATTCTGAGGCGGATAGAGATAGACATCATAGCTGGTATTTACATCGCCACGTGGTGCAGCAGCTCCATCGCCGGAACTCTTGATATCCAACACGCCCACGGCCTGGCCATTTTCCGTCATCAGACGAACGCGCATCTCGGGGACACTTGTGCTGGGGGCAACATCTGTCCGTATGTCAAATTGGCCGCGATAGAGACGGTCCGCAGCGATCTCTACCTTATTGAACGGACTCCCCCAGAATCCAAAGCAATTGGAATTCGTCATTGACACTATGAGGAGGCAGCTGCCCGCCCGGCCACTCACTGGTAGTGTAAAAATTGTAGGCGCGCCTCCAAACATCCAGTCTTCAGACCCCTCGATGAACTCCCAGGTGTACTCGGTTTGTTTCCCTGTAAGCTGTGGAATCAGGTAGCGTCTGACCACAACCTGATCCAGACTAATGGTTGCGAATTCCGCATCAAGCGGATTAAAATTCAGGATGTCGAAAGAGAGCGCGCCATAGCCGGAGAGGCACGGACTGAAGTACAAATCGCGCTTGACCACACTCCCCTGGGTTGGCGAGAATGCGCCATCCAACGCACTCTCGATCACCAGGCAGTTACTCTGCTGTAGCGACTCATCATTAAACCGCAGGCGAATCTGCGGCACACTGCTTGCCGTGTCAATATCAGAGGTGAGGAAAAATTGCGCATTGTACAGGTAGTCAGGATCCAGGGGCACTGCCGTTGCCGGACTGCTCCAGAATCCAAATGTGCCGCGCAACTTGTTGTCCTTTGACGTCAGACTAAGCATGCCGTTCTCCACAGTAAACACCGGCGGCGTAAAGACCGCAGGCACACTTCCGCTAGTCCACCCCTCTTCATTCTCCGAGAAATCATACTCAAGTATAGGCAAGCCCATGGGCGTTGGGCTAGGTGTCGGTGTTGGCGTCGGCGTAGGTGTCGGGATAACTGTTGTCACATTGGGGGTGGTAGTGTCGTCAGCATACCGGTTGGTCCAGTCGTCACCTGCCGCTGGCTTCAGTACACGCGCATAATAACACTGTGCGGAATCCAGCTCATCCAGACTGAAATACCCGGTGGTGACGGCGATTCCGTTTGTCATAACCTGACTCGACCAGTAGTTAATACCTGTAATAGCTGCGGCATCGCGTTCCCAATCTATAAAAATGCCTGCTACCCCACTGCCAAAATGATCCCAGAGCTGAACCTGGTCGCCTTCCATTACCTTCTCCTGGTCTGTAATCTCAAAACCAAGATTTGACGACGTAATGGCGTTCACCGCCTGCTTCGGATTAATATCTTCGCCGTACCATTTCCTCTGAAACGCGCGCATTTCCTCTGGCGTCATGCCTCCAATACCCGTTAGACCCTGACTGGCATTGTAGGCCTGGTACGCATCCATAAAAACCTCGAACGTAATACCTCGGTCGTGGCAGTCAGTGTCGCTATCATTGCTGAGAATCGTCTCGCCCTGGTAGATAATGTCGTGAGTTATACCATTGCCAATCATATCGTACTGATGCGTCCCAATGGGCGGATAGCTCTGATACTCGTTCACAAACCACTGGTTGAACTCCATTGGCGCAATGTAGGCAAGAAAATAGATTTCCATCACGCCCACTATCTGAGATGTGAACGACACCGTGCCGCTCGGGCCCGCATAACCCTGACCGCTATTGTCGTCATCCCGGTGCTCAAGAATGGTGCCATCGGACGCATCAATAACATCCAGATAAATCCGGCCTCGATAGCCAAAATCCCAAAGATTTGCGGTGTAATTCACATCAACCTGAAACGTTTCGCCAGCGCTTACTGACGTCGGGTAATCTACAATCGTGAGTGTGGCGGTGGTCTCCTGCCCTAAAGCAATTGCTGCCCAGCACAACATTACAACAAGAATCAACATCGTTGGGTTAAAGTGAATTTTATGGCTCACCTCTCATACCTCCTGTGTAAGGTCTCGCTAAATGTTGAGATGCTATCAGCATTTCGGCCCAGCAACAGTTTCCCCCAACGTGAGCCTTATCTAGCGATTTTATCTATCCTTTTTATTCCTCTGGCCATAAGCATAGAAAAACTGCGCCTTGGATGTCAAGGATATACAACGAATTGCACGACAAAAAGCAATAGCAGTCAACCCCTCCTGATCAAGAGTGAAACTATACTCCGAGACCTGGGGTTTGAAAGGTGCTTTAGGAAGGAGTGGGTGTCAAGGTTGGGGTTGGAGTTGGCGTAGCCAAATTCACAACAGTTGGGCTGCCAGAGGTGCTAGCGTCGCTGTAGCGATTCGGCCAATCGTCGTCATCCACCGGCTTTATCTTGCGTGCATAGGAGCACTCATT
>CAYVXD010000185.1:0-6609 GCA_964454265.1 uncultured Candidatus Sumerlaeota bacterium
AACGAGGGATTGAGAATATTGCGCCCTTTCAGGGCTTGGAATGTTGTGCGACGTTGCCCCAGATAACCCAGCGCTGCGCACTGGGCTTCTGTATATGGCCCCTTCAGGGCTGTTTCTGAGAGAAAGGGGATTACGGGGACGGGTTATGTATTTCGTTTTTTTCGTCCCGGTTTCTGATCTTTCAGACAACGGCCGACGAGCGTTTCAAGTTTTTCTATGAAATGCGTCGCGCCTGTCGGACGCCCTTTGTTGTAGGTGTTCTTCCTGATTTCTCCCTCCTGTGCCTCCCCGGCCCCTTTATTACTTAACCTGTCCCCGCATATGGCGAGTGGTCCGTCGTTCAGCGATCAATATATTTTCGCACCTCGCAAAGTAATCTTATTTGAAATTCCCCCCAAATTCCGAACCACACCAGCGCTCTCACATTTTTACATAGCGCAGTTGCACCTATCGTTTCAAGCAAAATGATAGTTATTTGGTGATGATTGTACATATACGAAAAGCCACATATAGAGACCTGAACGTGGCTGGACTTTGCATTCGATTCCCGGACTCAAAAAGATAATTTCCGCTGCAGCCCCCCATCACGAATTGGCGGCGAAAGATATTTCTTCGTGAACTTCGTGCTCTTCGTGGTTCTATAGACTCTGAAACAATCACCACGAAGGCCACGAAGAGTAACGAAAACGGACAAGGAACCTTGCAGAAAAATGGCAAGTGTATTTGCAAATGCACAGGCGGATAGGATTGCCATTCTCGTTGAGCAGCTTTGAGGTCTTCGTGGTTCTGTGCGTGTGGCGGTGGATTAGATGGAGGCGTAGAAGCGCTTTATGGCGTCGCAGATAGTTGCTATTTGCTCGCCAGTCAGCTCCGGATACATTGGCAAGGAAAGGACCTCGCGCGCGCATTGTTCAGTTACAGGGAAGCATCCTTCACCTGCCTGCGGATGATCTCTATAAGCGGGCTGTAGGTGAAGGGGGATAGGGTAGTGGATGCCGGTTAGAATCTCGTGTTCGCGCAAGTACTGGGCGAGCTTATCGCGATGCGCAGACCTGATAACGTAGAGATGGTAAACGTGCTTAAAGCGCTCGATAGGCGTTTGAATTGGCAGGTGTGCCAGGAGCTCATTATAGCGATGTGCAACGGAGCGGCGCTGCTCGTTCCAGTCTGGCAGGTGTCCTAGCTTTACACGTAAAATTGCCGCCTGGAGCGCATCAAGGCGATAATTATATCCTTCAGTCAGATGCTCGTACTTCGTGCGCCGGCCATGATTGCGAAGCAACCTCGCAATGCTTGCCTTTTCCGGATCATTGGTGACAATCATTCCGCCATCGCCGTACGCTCCGAGATTCTTGCCCGGATAGAAGCTGAAACACCCGATATCCCCGATTGAGCCTGCACGCTGGCCCTTGTACTCTGCTCCATGCGCCTGCGCTGCGTCTTCAATAAGCGCAAGATTATGCTGCCGCGCTAGCTCCCGGATCGGGGCCATATCCGCGCATTGCCCGTAAAGATGGACGGCAATTATGGCCTTGGTGCGCGGGGTGATGGCCGCCTCGATCTTTGCAGGGTCAATAATGTATGTCTCCGGGTCAATGTCAACGAATACAGGATGTGCACCGGCTTGGGAAATAGATTCCGCCACTGCAATGAAGGTATAGGAGACAGTGATGACCTCATGGCCGGGCTGGACATCGCATGCTAGCAATGCAAGGTGCAGTGCCGAGGTGCCTGAGCTGGTGCCAACGGCGTGGGCAGTGCCGCAAAAGCGAGCGAATTCCTGCTCAAATTGCTCAACTTCCGGCCCCAGGATAAACTGAGTGGACTCCAGGACACGTCGTATCGCCGCGTCAATTTCATCCTTTATTCCAAGGTATTGCGCTTTGAGGTCTATCAGGGGAATTGCCATTGGCTATGCCATTCAGCGGTCAAGAATAGGGACTGTCTATGAGATTAAACGGGCAGGTCAGCTCGTCAATGGTTTTAATGATATGGGCTGGATTGCCCACCACAACGGCGCGCGCTGGCACGTCTTTAACAACTACAGCGCCCCCGCCAACCACAGCCATCTCGCCAATAGTCACGTTCGGTGAGATAGTTGCGTTTGCGCCAATTTTTGCTCCGCGTTTAATTATCGGACCCTTTACACATTCCTTTGCTTTGGGACAGAGGGGATGCAGCACGTTGGTCAGCACGCAATTTGGCCCGAGCCAGCACCCCTCCTCGAGCACCGTGTATTCGGGCACAAACGCCTGGCTGTGGATGCGCACGCCATCTCCAATGGTCACGTGATGCTCAACAACCGATAGCGTTCCGATGCTCACCTGGTCGCCGATACTATTTTCCTCGCGTACCATAACGTGGTGGCCGGTCTCAAAATTATCGCCAATGTGATTCCCGGCGTAGATCACTGTGTGGGACCGAATGACCGCATTTTTTCCGATGCGGGTTGCAAGATCGCCCTCTTTGCGGCCACGTGGGGGAACACCGATCAGCGCGTAATCGCCAATCTGTGCGCCAGGCCCTATTTCCACATTTTGAAATGTCTTATACATTGTGTTGCTAGTAAACCATCACAGGAGATATGAGGTTTAAAATAACTTCCAAATAGCTCCTATTTGAATATTCTTCTTTCAAGATTTCAGAAGTTGTAGGGGCTCAAAATTTTGAGCCCCTACGTAGTAGCTGACTATACTGAGTCTGACAGGTAGAACTACTCGCTTCACTCTGAGCTTGTCGAAGGGCATATTCATCAAAGCTTGTGTGATGATGCACTAGTCAAGTTCCACAGGGAGACCGCCGGATTCGAGCGAGCGGTCAACAGCCTCGCACACCCGTACCACGCGTAGGCCGGCGTGGCCGTCGGTCAACGGTGTGGTGCCAGTGCGCACGCAATGGATGAAGTGCTGACATTCAGCGGCAAGCGGTTCCTGAAAATCAATTTTAGGGATGAAAATATCACCTGTACGCAGCCGATATTGATATTCGCCATACGTTCGCGGGAGCTCCTGCATCTCCGCTCCCTTGTCGTAGATTTTCAGGCGTGCCTCACTGTCAATGTCGTCATAGACGATCATCCTTTTACTGCCGACGATCGTCATGCGGCGTTCCTTCACCGGATCAAGCCAGCTGGCGTGAATGTGCGCAGTAACATTCTCGGGAAATTTCAGAACGGCAAATACTACATCGGCGATGCCACGATGCAGATGACTCGAGCCGAATGCGGACACAGAGATAGGGTCAGTCTCCAGCAGGTGAATAAAGATCGAGATGTCGTGCGGAGCAATGCTCCAGAAGGCGTTGATGTCGCGATGCAATCGCCCGAGATTCACACGGTTGGAATAAATGTAAAAGATGCGGCCGCATTCTCCTCTGCTAATGTACTGTTTTAAATAGCGCACTGCCGAATTGTAGAGAAACGTGTGGCCTACCATAAGAATGCGACCCTGACGCTCAGCCAGATTAATGAGTTCCTGTGCATCGCTGCTTTTGAATGCAAGCGGCTTTTCGACAAAAGTGTGCTTTCCTGCGGTCAGGCTCTCTTTTGCAATGGCGTAATGCAACTGCACCGGAACGACTATGGCAACGGCGTCAATGCTCTTATCTTGAAGGATCTCGCGATAGTCGGTAACAATCTTGGCCTGGGGACAGCTCCGCTTCAGCCGAGCAAGTCTGGCCTGGTCAATGTCACAGATATATTTCACCTCAACGTCATCCAGAGCGGCAAAGTTACGGATGACGTTTGGCCCCCAGTAGCCGCAGCCGATTATTCCTACTTTGATTACGGAAGATTGATTTGTGGTGCTCATTGCTTCAGCCCTGAATACAAGCGCTTTCAAGAAATAACTGATAAATCGTCCGCACAGTTCTCAAACGTGATTATTCAAAATTAGCGGAACGTTTCCGCACAAGTGTGTTTCAAGCATATATGACAGTCTTTAGGTTTTTGCCATAAGCGCTTTTCTAGTGTCAATAGGTTTCACACGTAGCGGCACACTCTTGCACATGATGCAGCAGTAGGGGGCGTTCAATTGAACGCCCTTGCTACTAGCTATTGCGACATGGCTGATTGCAAAAAGACATACACATTGCCCGAAGTGCCGGAGGGGCGCAACGCAGGATCAATGTAGTGATACGTACAAAGGGGGCCAGGATTGATTCCTCCAATAATGAGATCATCAGGGCGTACATGCTCTACAACGTAGCGGCACGCAGCTTTCCAGTTCTGGTTCTCAGGGCCGACCAGCCCGGCAAAGTTTGGATTACATGGCAAGATTGTGGGAGTTACTCTTCAGTGAACTGGTGAATGAGGATCTCAACAATGCGCTTGGCTGCCCGACCTTCTCCAAAGGGGTAGCTTATTTTGCTCATCTGCTCGTATGCCACAGGATCACTGAGAAGCCGGTCGGTTTCCTCAATGATTTTTTGTTTGTCGGCGCCGACCAGCTTCACGGTTCCGGCCTGGATTGCTTCCGGCCGTTCGCTGTGCTCGCGCATCACGAGCGTTGGCTTTCCAAGAGCCGTGGCTTCTTCCTGAATGCCTCCGGAATCCGTAATGATCATGTAACACTTATCCATCAGCCACACAAATTCACGATACTCAAGTGGCTCGGTCAGATGAACATTCGGATGATTGCTCAGGATGCGGAAGACCGGATCGCGGACATTAGAATTGAGGTGCACGGGATAAATCAGTTCCACGTCGCTGTGGCGCCGGGCAATGGCTTTCAGGGCCAGGCAAATGTGGCGAAGGCCCTCGCCCAAATTTTCTCGTCTATGAGCTGTTACCAAAAGAATCCGGCGATTGTTGAGCACGTTGGGGGAAATTCCTGGAATATTGATTGGCTGACTCCGCACCTTTTCCAGCGTCATTAATAGAGCATCAATTACGGTGTTTCCCACAACGAAGATACGCGTAACGTTGATCCCTTCGTTAATCAACTCCTTGCGTGCGCGCTCGGTTGGCACAAAATGGAAATCTGCAAGATGACTTGTCAGAACACGATTCATCTCTTCGGGGAATGGGGCAAACTTATTGTGTGTGCGCAGGCCTGCTTCCACGTGGGCAATCGGAATTTGGAGATAAAATGCAGCCAGACTCGCGACAAACGTAGTCGTCGCATCGCCCTGGACGATCACCAGATCCGGCTGCTCTCGCTCAAGCAGCATACTCAGCGCCGACAGGATGTTCTGAGTTAGCAGAAACAAGTTCTGACCGGGCTGCATTGTGTGGAGATCATAGTCAGGCTTGATTTCCAAAACATTCAGAACCTGATCCAGCATTTCGCGGTGCTGTGCAGTTACGCACACACGCTGTTCGAAGAGATCAGAGTGCTCAGCGATTGCCCGGACCACGGGCGCAAGCTTGATTGCCTCAGGACGTGTGCCGAGGACAGAAAGGATTTTTATCATTGGCGTTCCGTCGTGCGTAGATATTAGGACTTTTTATATCAGGGTAGCCCACTTGTCAAACAAGAACGCTGAGACTACGGCCTGAGGAAAACGATCCATCCCCTAGCACTGACGGCGTCATAAAGTACACCTTCATGTTCTCGTATCGGCCGTTCCTATCCCTGCCATGAGGAAATTTTACGGGTGCGGGGGCGTAAGTCTTCGCAGAATGCCGAAAAAGTGATTCGGTTTTTCATTTGACACACCAGAACAACATGCGGTAAATAAAGAAAATAGAATCGTAAGCATATGCTATAAAGAATTAGGAATTTTTTGCTTCTGCGCCCATAGCTCAATTGGATAGAGCGGCAGACTACGGATCTGTAGGTTGGGGGTTCAAATCCTCCTGGGCGCGCTTTTCATTTAGGCTCTTCCTATCTACTCTTATCCAATTCTGATGCGGATTTGCCATTGACCGTGTAAATAGGTTCTCGGCTTTCCGCCCGGCTTTCCACCCGCTTTAAAAAGCGTTTCAGATTGCACTGCCGCTGAGGGTAGAAATTCAAATGTTCTGCCCCAAGTGGCGACGTTCATGGACGTTCTATTATGATCTTCGTTGAGGGGATTCTTTAAAATGAGCGATAATAGGAGAGCACTACAGGAGAGTACAGGCGACAGGCTCCCTAACGGCCGATTTGCCCCAGGTACAAGCGGCAATCCAGCAGGCCGACCTAAGGGGTCTTCAAAACCAAACGGCTATGAGCACGAATAAGGGTTTCAAACAATCTGCTTGCCACCAATACAAGAATAGCATCTATGACATAGTAAAATCAGGGTAACTCTGGAGGTGATAGAGTCTCGATTATTACCCGGTCGAGAATCAGGCTCGCTGTTCGTGCGTCTCCGGGATTGAAATTGAGTATGTCGAAGGAAATGAGCAAGCTTTCGCCGACACAGTTCGCCGGCGGCAAGAAGTAGAGCCGGTCATATGTTGTGTTTGAAGTCCAAGGAGAATTTGCTCCGTCACCAGCGCTTGTGATGCCGAAGGTGTGCGAGGCTTGCAGATTCCCGGTGTTGTACCGCAAGCGCATGTCTGGGACCAGCACCGGGTTGGTCTCATCTGTGCGAATTTCAAATGTCCCTCGATACAGTTTGTCCGCCTCAATAGTTATATCCGCTGGATGGTTCCCCCAGAAGCCAAACGTATTCGTGTTGGTT
>CAYVXD010000186.1:0-6469 GCA_964454265.1 uncultured Candidatus Sumerlaeota bacterium
ATTGACTCTGCAATAGCCTCAACAACGCATCATTTCAAATGTGATGGTGTACTAGAGCGAGGGGA
The DNA here is from genome assembly GCA_964454265.1 of uncultured Candidatus Sumerlaeota bacterium. Classification (GTDB taxonomy): domain Bacteria; phylum Sumerlaeota; class Sumerlaeia; order MWCT01; family JAUWMI01; genus JAUWMI01. Next base: position 66 of record CAYVXD010000186.1, read on the forward strand.
AAGAAAAGAGGCGGCGTCCGGAGAACGCCGCCTTGGAGGCCTCTATTATTTGGGGAATTAGATTATTCGTAGATTTGCCAGTCCATCTCAACAGCAGCTTCATAGGGTGTGGGGGTTGGGGTCGGGCCTGCACTGTAGGAAAGACAGCCAAAAACGCCTTCTTCGGCTAGCTCGGAAGGAGTCGCCGAGAGTGCTCTACGGCAGCCATAGTAGATTTTCTTATTGGTTGTATCCACCTGCGCATTCATGGAATAGGTAGTAAATCCAGGAATGGTATAGTCGAGGCCCGCAATATGCGCTCCGGTATCAGCGTTTAAAGCCCAGAACTGGCCATTGGTGTAGTAGAAAACGTATATAAAGGCGGGGTCGCCGCCTTCCGCAGGAATATAGTCGCCACCAACACAGTACGACATGTGATTCGCAGGATCAGGATTTGGATCTTCCGGGATGAAACTGGTGTTCACTTGCCACGAAGTCGTGTAGTCAAACCGTCTGGGCCAGCCTTGCCGTTGAGTGGGCTCGGTATTAGTAGGATCGTAATCAGAGCCCCAAGGCTGGAGGCCATATACAGTAGTAAACCCAGGTGGCACGGCAAAGACACCGCTCTTGGCTGCCGGCGCATCAATCAGGTTAAGACGTGTCCAGTCTGTGCCGTCAGTGGTAATCAGCTGGATATGGGCGTTGTCACTGCCACCGGTAAGGTAAATCCGCGTGTCATTGCCTGAGCCATAGGCACGCAAACACCTAGGAGGCGATAATAGAGCATCTCCGGTCATTGTTAAGGCCACCGGTGTTGCTGATTCATTTGCCCAGTAATAAACATCACCCCAAAGTTCATAGGCGAAAATTGCACCATCCTCTGCGCACGTCATGGCAAAAATGGGTCCCACGAATCCAGTTGGCATCGTGAGCGAGCTTCCTGTGGGTGTTCCGTCGCTCGCATTGTAAATCGGTATAGAGGCAGCGCCGAGTAAGACGTGGTCAGTTGTTGCATTATACGCGCAGGCATTAACCTGCGCATCGGTGTAATCCACAACCCACTCTTCGGTAATGGTCCAGGCAGCGTATACGCTTGGAACCATCACTAACAGCACAACAACTGCGAGAAAATAAACATAGCTTTTCATGTGAACTTTTCTCCTTTCTAATGATTAAAATAATTTTGTGTCGGTTCGCGTTTCACCTCCTTTCCCTATAAAAGTTGAAACAGATTTCCTTAATCTGATGACAGATTAAAGCGCAACAAATTCCGTCTGTCAAGAATCTTTTTAGAAAACCAGGCTTAAAGAGGTGCCTTCGATCCTCCCTAGGGTCTTTATTCGCCTTGGGCGAATAGATGTGCCTAACTCAAGTTTTTACAATATGATGTGCCAGTGGCATAAGCGGGATGATATAAGCTATAATTCCATGTCAGCAAACAGCAACAGAGTCACAAGGTTCCTTAAAAGAGTGCAAATTCCTTGACACTGCCGGTTATTTATATGAACCAGTAGGGGCAGGTTTGAAACCTGCCTCTACTACTATATCTTCGTGCCATTCGTGTTCTTCGTGGTAATTGCTTCTAATTATATATACCACGAAGGGCACGAAGAACACGAAGAAGAATACAAGGGCAGGCACAAGGCCTGCCCCTACGTAAGAAAATTGTCCATTATCCATTTTCTGAAAAATGTAATTTAAAAGGGCGAAGGTTTCAAAATTCCTAACAGGAGGTATGAAATGGCTGGATCAAGATTATTATCACTGATTCTGCTAATGGGTCTATTGGGTGTATTTCTCTGTCTGGTTACGAGTTGTGCGACAATAGACGCCAGTTCGCCAACAAGGTATGTTCAGAAGCATTCCACGCCGCCAAGCACGATAAAGACAATGAGCGATGAAGAACGGCAGGTTTTACTCGAGAATTTCGAAGGGCTGCGTGTGGCAGACGTTGCTGATGCTATGGATCACGTGGGGCTGCTCAACGCTGGCCTGATGGACAAAGCCATCCGTCCGATCACCCCGGGGATGAAAATTTGCGGCATTGCCTTTACTACTAAGTCTAAACCCAAGAGGGGTAAGATACCGAAACTGTCTGCTGAGGAATATGAAAAATACGTCTCTGACTGGTATAAGAACATCCATCCAACACCGTATCGGAAGTATATGAAGCCGGGCGATGTGCTCGTTATTGACGCCCGGGGCACAGATGTCGGCTACATTGGTTCTTACAACTCTCTGGCAGAGAAAAATCGAGGCACAAGAGGAATTGTTATTGATGGCGGATGCCGGGATACGTACGAGGTTCGTCTGGAGAAGGTGGGCGTGTTTGCGCGGCATATCGCCAAAACAATGCTTCCTGGAAGAATGCAATACTGCTCAATGATGGAGCCGGTTAAATGCGGGGGAGTAAAAGTTCATACCGGCGACATTATTGTCGCTGATGACGATGGCGTACTTGTTGTGCCCAAGAAATACGCCCTAGAGGTAGCAGAAATTGCCCGACGAGTTCTTCAGCAGGATAAAAAAGGCCGCTACAATCTCTATATCGAGGCAGGCCTTACTCCAGATGATACCGTAGAGAAGTAATTTGTCCTGTGTTAGACGTGTTGTCCGGTAGTTCTCCCGCGTAGCGCCTAGCCGTTTTTGGGCTATTGATACAGCTGCCAGGGCACGGAAACAGCAACGGGCGGCGCCGGCGTGGTGTAAGACAAGCAGCCATATACGCCCTCGTCAATAGAGCTGTCGGGCCCCTGAATAAGTGCTCGGTGTACCGCGTAGTAGATCTTCTTGTTCGTCTGATCCACGTGCGCATTGGCATAGTACGAACAATAGCCTGGCACCTGATACTCTACCACCATCGTGCCGGTATCTTCATCCAGACCCCAGAACACGCCATTATTATTATAGTAGAATATAAACGCCAGGCCAGCGCGGCCATAGTCATCAGGGATGTAGTCGCCACCAACACAATAGCTGTTGTTATCGAGGGGATTCGGGTCCTCGGGGATAAAGCTGGTATTCACAGTCCAGGTTCCGCCGACATAGTCAAATCGGCGCGGCCATCCTTGCTGCTGATCGGGATTTGGATGTTCCGGGTTGTAATCCGAAACAAACGGTTGAATGCCAAAGACGGTATTAAAATCAGGTGGTTTAGCAAATACTCCGCTCTTGGCTGCTGGCGCTGGAATCAGGTCTGCTGCGCTCCACGTAGTCCCATCTGTTGTCAAGAGCTGAATCCTGTTGTTGTCAACACCTCCGGTCACATAGATCCGTGTCGAAGTGCCAGTTCCGTATGCACGCATACAGCGGACGACCAGCATCAGGCCACTTATAGTTAGGGTCTCTGGTGCTGATGACTCGGTTGCGTAGCGATAGATGCGTACACGGGTGAAATCATAGATGAAAATAACCCCATCGTCTGCGCACGAAATGGCAAACAATGTGCCGGAGTCGCCGGGCAATTGTAGCGAGCTCCCGGTTGGGCTCCCGTCGCTTGCATTCATGATCGGCGCCGTGGTTCCCGCAGCCAGAATCACGTGGTCTGTCACAGGATTGTAGGCGCATCCGTAGAGCTGAGCATCGGTGTATTCCTGTACCCACACCTCGCTCACGCTCCACTGGGCGTAAAGAGCGGGATTCGCCAGGAGTAGGCAAAGAACGAAAAGTAGTCTCAGTAGTAATGATTGTCTTGTCATGGTTTCTTTCTCTCCTTTGAAGGACTTAGCTTTTTTCTGTTTTATGACCCCCTTTCTGGCTTATTGGGAGCATAAGTCTTCTAGCAAAACATGGCGGCAATGTCAAGCAATCTCTTTTTTCTTCGTTCGCTTTTGTTAAGAGTTGTGCTATAAGGGGAAAAGCATGGGATAATAACTGTAGGGGCAACCCGCCGCGGCGGGCTGTCCAACTATATCTTCGTGCCCTTCGTGGTATATATGATTAAAACCAATTACCACGAAGAACACGAAGGAGAATATAAGGGCAGCCACGAGGCCTGCCGCTACAATGAGGGAAATTGTTGGTTCACTTAAATCATTACGCGTTCATAAATGCAGAAAGAATTGATTGATCGTTGGTAAATTTTGAAAGCGCAATTATTACGAACATATAGTTAGAAACCTTGAATATTTTGTGAGTTGAGCAGTAGGTGTGTTTTTAATTATAGGGACAGAACAATATGTCCCCGCAATATGGCAAAACGGGTAGTTTGAGCTAGAAAGACAGGGAGGAACACAGCTGGAAAGATATTAATCGTGAAGCGATAGCAATTGTAGTTAATGTTGGAATTGCCGCTATCTGTAAAGCAGCCTTTGCTGTACGTTCCACATCAATAGAGAAAAGCGGCAAGCAGGTCGCTGGGGGCTCTGCTTTCGAGTGAAATCTTCCCGCGCTCCACACATTCCAAGAAGCCGGCGACCACATCTGGATCAAACTGCCGCCCTCGGCCCCGGATTAGTTCCTGAAGGGATTGCTCCACGCTGCGTGCAACTCGATAAGGACGATCCGAGGTCATTGCATCGAATGCATCTGCTACGCCCATAATGCGGACGAGCAGGGAAACCTGGTTTCCTTTAAGCCCATCTGGATAGCCGAGACCATCCAGGCGCTCGTGGTGATGGCGAATAATGTCGCGCTCGTCTTCAATCAGGCCGAGGGGCTCGACGATTCGCGTGCCGATGACTGGATGTTGCTTAACGAGGTTGTATTCGTCGGGTGTCAGGCGCGTGGGCTTGAGCAAAATCGAGTCGCGAATACCGATTTTGCCGATGTCGTGCAGGATGCCGCCAAAGCTCAGAATTTCCATCTCTTCGCGGGAGCAACCAAGCATTGCTGCAATGTTCAGGGCCAGGTCAGTAACGCGCAGGCTGTGCTGGCGCGTATAGATGTCTTTGGCCTCGATTGTCGTAACCAGAGATCGCAGCGTATCTAGCAGGTTTGTATAGATTCCCTCGTAGAGTGCATTGCTCTCAATTCGAACTGCTGCCTTCTGGGCCAGGCTCATAATCAAGTCTTCGTCCTTGCGGGTGAAGTCTGACTCATCTTTTTTGTCCGTGAGATTCAGGACGCCGAAGAGTTCGTCGCCGAGGAAAATCGGGACTGATAAAAACGATGCTGTCGAGTAATGTGTAGGTTGTGGCGAGCGTTGCAAGGGATGGGAGCTGGAGCAGGTGGTGCGAACAGGCTGCTTCTTGAGCGCCACAGTGCCTGCTACACCTTCGCCCAGCCGAATTCGGGTTGTGTGCTGAATCGTGCGCGACAGCCCGCGCGCGGTGCGAATCACCAAACACTGGTTCTCACTGTCGTAGAGCATGAGCGAGACCTTCTGCGCACCGGTTACCTCGGCTGCGATTTTGACAATTTGCTGAAAGAGACTGTTGTTATCCACAAAGACATTCAGCGCCTCACTGATCATGTGGAGTTTGGTGAGCTCAGCGATCTTGGCGTTGAGATGGAAGTTCAGGCGCTCGATTTCGGTTTTTTGATATACTTCTTTTAGGAGCGGCTGATTTTGAAACGCCTCGGTCCGCATGCTGAACCCCTGCTCGATCATTCGCCTTAGTTGGGCAAGCTCTACGGGTTTAGTAAAAAAGTCCAAGGCGCCGAGCTTCATTGCCTCAACTGCATCGGTCAGCGACGGATAGCCGGTTATGATAATCACCGGAATCCCGGCACTAATTGTTCTGATGCGCCTGAGCATCTCAAGACCCGGGAGGCGGGGCAACCGTAGTTCCGTAACTACCAGGTCTGCCTGACCACGTTTAACCTGCTGGAGCCCCTCTATGCCGTCTGCAGCGAGCTGCACCTCGTAGCCCCACCGCTCAAGGACCTGCTTGAGCGTGTCGCGCAGCGCGCGATCATCGTCCACCACGAGCACCCGTTTGAGTAGGGGGCCTTCCTGCTGTTGATTTTTAGCCTGGTCATCATGTGTGTCCGTAGTGTGACTCACAGAGTTAGTCACGAGCGTTTTCTTTGCGTCGTTGGGTTTTGATCTGCCTGGTGTCACTATTTGAACTCGCTGATCCGACCTTCTGGTTATTTGCGCCAGTCTGTCTGAACCAGTACTCCGCGCGGCCCTTAGGCTCTAGTCGGGCAGTTCATTGCGGATCGTGCGCAGAAGGATTTTGCGCACGATAATACGCTTGCGTTTCTCGAACGACTGAAAGGAAATCTGGCGGCGCGGATTTCGTGTTTCTTGCTGTATTCGCGGCCCTACTGAGGGAAAATGAATATAGAGACGCTGCTGAATCCCATATGCACTCATGACCTTCTTGATTTTTGCTGGCGAGGGTTTTTGGCGCATCTGTGCCGCTCCCTCCGACTCCAGGGCTATCGTTTATAGGTTATATACAGGGCATCGTCAGAATTGGGCTATTTCTTTAGCTCATTATTCTTCTCTCCGGGCGCGTCCAGGCGGCTAACAAATC
>CAYVXD010000187.1:0-6442 GCA_964454265.1 uncultured Candidatus Sumerlaeota bacterium
GTATTAAACTAAAAAAGCTTTACCCAACATTTTGAGACGGTCAGAGCACTAGTAGATCAGCAACATACGGTGTGTTGGCGGGTGATAGATAAGGAGGATGCATCCAATAATATCTTTGCGATCAACAATACACGCCTCAGTCCAATTCTTGTTGATAAAACTCCTCTTGATGGGTATCTGCATTTGGCCCGTCTCCTCGATCTCGCGTCTAAGCTCTGGACCGTGTTCCAGAATTGCCGGTGGGGTAAGAAGCTTGTAGATCAGGGTCTCTTCAGGGGGGACTGCAGACATGATAATACAGTAATGATCTTCAGGCACCTCGAGCCGAAAGTCGCCAAAGGCTTCCAGAATCTGATCCGTCACCAGCGGATAGTGTTTTTTTTCTAACGGCTTGCCATTTACATAGAGAACATCGGCTTTCTGCTCAACTGTCTCACCCGGCAGTCCGATAACACGTTCTACTGAGTTTCTCGGCCTGATCAAATACTCGATTGGCTCTCGCTGTTCAGGCAGATTTCCGTCTTTTCCGGGTGGGCTGTAAAGCACCTTGAAACCGTGGGTCGGACGATAATAAACCACCTCGCCACGCCGTGGCGAGCGAAACAGGTAGCTCAGCGAATCAACCACTACCCGGTCGCCTTTCAGCAAGGTTGGTGCAAACGTATCGCTGGAGATAAATACCAAACGACCTATGGGTAAGATGGCAAACTGCGACACCGTAAAGACCACACCGCAGATAAAAAGCAGGTACGAAATGAAAGCCAATGACTTGCGCACGGTCCAGAATTGGCCATTGATCATAAGAGCCACAGCAAAGGCGTCCTGATACGAATAGAGCAGAAAAAGCATGAAGAGCGCAATAAGCACATTTGAATAAGGCTGTATGATGGTCAGAACTACCAGTGCCAGGAGACCAACAAACGCGCCAAAGAATATCCCTGCTTTGCCGTATTGGCGATTGTAAATCTGCCCCAGCCCGGGCAGCAATCCCAGGAATCCCGCCAGCCACGGGCAGCGGTACGGCAACTCCTTCCGTTCGCACATCGGTCTGAGCCACTGGCCAATTCGATAGATAAGGCCCTGAAGCTGATAGAAAATACCTTTATGCCGCTTCCGCGAGAGCCGCTCGAGTTGAATGTCAAATGAGCCGCTGCTCTCAAGAATAGACCCGCACTTGAAGCAGCGGTCGTTCTCCTTTGGGTTATACACTTCACATGTTGGACAAATCTTCATCATATGTGCATCAGCCACCTCGCCAAATTCGCTTCACCCGTGGTGCTCAAGATTTGTTCACGTTCATACTTTTCCATCCAACTTCAGAGCAAGACCGTCGGCGAAAGAACGCGGCGTAAATCCCAACTCCTTACACGCTGGGGTGATGTCGAAACCGCGATCCTCTGCCATACGCTGAATCTGCTCAACGCTAAGTGGCAAGGAACACCCGCATGTCTCCCACACTCGCGCCACCCCCAGCGCTAAACGCACGGGAATCGGAACCAGGATCACCCTCTGGCCAAGGGCTTCTGCGATTATGCGTACTATAGTGCGGTAGTGAAGTGGCTCGGGCCCCGCGAGTGTATACTCCTTGCATGCCGTCGCTGAATTACCCAGGATTCTGACCAGTGCTTCAACTGCATCCCATACAAAGATAGGCTGAACCAGATTGCGACCAGAGCCAGGCAACGGGACGATCTTATGAGCCCGAATATAGTCAATGAGCTTGCTGATATTGCGATCGCGCTCATCGCCGAAGATCATGGTTAAGCGCAGAATCGTCCACGCCAATCCACTTGAGCGAACAGCCGCTTCACTCTCATCCACAAGGCGTGCTGTGGAGTCTGGAAAGCGTGTATACTTCCGCGTGGACGACACACAGATGATGCGCTCAATATTCATGCGCCGGGCTGCTGCTATCAGTGCCGGCGCAAAACGTATGTGCGCCACGTTCACAATAATTCTGACGTTGGTAAGTGCGTTCTGGATGTCAGCAGCCCGATCCAGATCGCCATAAAAAATCTCCACTTCACCGCTGGGTAGATAGCGCGCGTGGTCTGCTGTTCTGAGTAAACACCGCACTTTGTCGCCCTTGTCCACAAGCCGCTGGACCAGGCGGCATCCGGTTGGACTTGCTGCGCCGGTTACAAGAATCATCGCTTCCCCATCAATCCTTTTTCTCTAATCAGCTGCTCATAGACCTGCATCTGCCGCTCGAGAACCTGCTTTTCGGAAAAATACTGCACTACTCGCTCACGTCCCTTTATGCCGTAGCGTTGTGCGCGTTCAGGGTCGTTGAGCAACTCCATAAATGCCCGGGCGAGTGCTTGGCTGTTGCGTGGCGGCACAATCAGGCCGGTTTCTTCGTGCACCACTTCCTCCCGGCAGCCCCGAATATTCGTGGCAACCACTGGACGCGCCATTGCCATTGCCTCCAGAATTGACCGTGGCATTCCTTCGCGATATGAAGGAAGCGTGTAGATGTCCACAAGGCTCAGAATCTGAGGAACATCATCACGCATTCCTGTGAAAAGCACCTTGTCACGCACACCCAGCTGATGAATCCAGCGCTCGAGTTCCAATTTTGAATTATCGTAGTCGCTTTCCAGCACATCTCCAATAACAAGAAAACGCACGTTCGGAATCTGTCGGATCACAACTGCTGCGGCCTCAAAGAATTCAAAATATCCCTTCTCGCGCACCATGCGTCCCACCATTCCGATGACCTTCGTGCCCGCCGGAATGCTAAACTCCTCGCGCAGGCGCACTATCTCAGCTTCCGTGACTTTCGCTGGATCAAAGCGTTCCAGGTTCACCCCATTACCAATCGTCAGAATTCGTTCCGGGCGGCAGATTTTCTCACGAATCGCGGTCTGGCGATCCTCATCACTCTGCGTGAAGATAAAGTCGCTAAACCTCGCACCGAACTTCTCCAAAGCAATATGAAAACGCCGCTGCATGCGAGGCATGTCATCGTGAAAGTAGAATCCATGCGCTGTGTATATGCGAATGGGCACTCGAGCCCAGGTGGCTGCAAGGCGTCCAATTAGACTGGCTATCGGGGTATGAACATGAATAATATCGAAGCGCTGCCTACGCAGATAGCTGAAGAGCACCCAGGTAGACTTGAGATGGCGGAGGAGATGGCGGCTGCGCGAAATCTCGATTGCCTTGAGCTTTACGCCTCGGTCACGCAGCTCCGGAAAAAACTGCCCCGACGAGCAGGCAACCGTGACGTCAAATCCCTGCCCTTCGAGAAAGTCAACCAGCGGCAGCAGGAAATGCTTAACAGTAAAGTCAACCGCGCAAAGCTGGAGAACTCTTAGCGTCATTCCGCTTTCGCAAATTTAGTATGCTCCATCTAATTCAAGGAGGCAATGGCTTAATCAGATAGATAAAGCCGGCATTTTTCAAGGATAAATCTCGCAATGTCACTCGAATCCACTATTATTTCTTCCATGGCGGTTCCCATTTCTTAATTGACTTTACCATGGCGTGATGTACAGAATCTGCCTGAATTATCACACTTCCCATGACTTCTCCAAGACCTTGCACAGACTATGAACATTGCTAATAGACTGACGCTCAGCCGCATTGCAATTATTCCTTTCTTTATGTTTGCTCTGCTCTTTGAGCGCCTCAGCGCTAACCTCTCACTTGTCATAATCGGTCGCTACGCCGCGCTGCTCCTCTTTATTGTAGCCTCGGTAACGGACTACATTGACGGGCTTGTGGCTCGACGCCTTAATATCGAATCCAGGCTGGGCCGTTTACTCGATCCCCTGGCAGATAAGCTGCTCATCACTGCGGCCTTTGTGTCATTTGTTGATCTGCAAATTTTCCCCGCATGGATAGTTATCATTATCCTATGCCGGGAATTCATTGTGACCGGATTGCGATCGCTTGGCTCGGTTCAGGGGCGCATCATTCATGCGAATCGCTGGGGCAAGCATAAAACATTATCCCAGGTACTCACGGTCATCGCCACGCTGCTCTTCCTTTGCGGCCGCGATACGCTCATGCTCAGTGGCCACTGGGATCGCATCATCGTGAAAGGCTGGGGTCTGGACTGGTGGCTAGATATTGGCCTAAAAATTCTGCTCTACATCTGTGCATTCTTTACCGTATTTTCCGGCACGATCTACCTGCTTAAGAATCGCGATCTGCTTAGCGACCAGACAGACAATCCGACTTGACTATCGCTGCAATATACATTGCCTCCTTGTATCAGGATTCTGCTATAAATGTGCCACGATGCAGGCATATCCTATCATTGCAACAGTGCATGTGAGAATCGCTCGATGAATCCTGCTGTCCAGACCTCTCGCTCTTCTGCTTGGCTCGATGCCATTCCAATCGTTTTGCTCACCCAGGGTGGTGATCTGACCATTGGCGGAAAGAATATCGGCTCGGTCTGTATTGCCTATTACCTTCCGCCTCCGCTGCAAAAAGTGTTGGTCTATGAGAGCTATAATTTGAACGCCATGCGCGATCTCTATGCATTGAACCGCCGCCTTTGGTATGTGACAGCGTACTTTCGCACGGGCGGCGCAAAACCATACTATGACTGTATCGAAGGCCATTTTGATTTACTTAAGGTTTTTCCCGGCAGGGCCGGGGACATTGGCATTCTTATTACCAGATCAACCAATGCACCAGCCAATACAGCAGTGCACGCGGTCAATGCCAGGCGTACGTACGCCCCAGCTGCGGGATCCCGATCATAGCCCCCTGAGAGGTGGGTTGCTGGTAGATGAAAGTCGTCGTTGACCACATTTCAAAAACGAAACAGCTGCGTATCGAAGGTACTGATCACCGCGAATCGCTCAACGTATTACGTGACGTCAGCTTTTCTGTCGAGCAGGGGAAGATTTTTACCGTCATCGGTCCCTCCGGCTCTGGTAAATCCACGCTGCTCCGCTTAATTAACCGCCTTGAACAGCCCAGCTCTGGTCGCATTCTCTATGACGGCACTGACATTACCGCTGTTGACGTCCTGATGCTGCGTAAGAGGATCTCGCTAGTTGGTCAAACACCCATTGTACTTGATGGGTCTGTAGAAGATAATCTTCGCTACCCTCTGTCGCTGCGCAAAGCGCCACTTCCCCTGAGCTTTCGCGCTACTGCCACCACGCTCGTCGAACACGTTGGTCTCACCGCAGCGTTTCTCCCGCGCTACTCTCATCAGCTCTCTGAAGGCGAAAAACAGCGCCTCTGCATCGCCAGAGCACTGATGAACGAGCCTGACGTGCTCCTTCTTGACGAGCCAACCGCCACCCTTGATCCAACCACTGCCAATCGCCTCTTGCTCACCGTGAAAGCGCTCAACAATGCACTGCGCCTTACCATTATTATGGTCACGCATCAGATGGAACATGCGAAACTGGTGGGTCACCACACCGGCTTGCTCGTCAACGGAACAATCGTCGAGCAAAACCGCACAGAGGAATTCTTTGCGCATCCACAGTCCGCAGTAACTCGCTCCTTCATCAACGGAGAAGTCTAGGCATGGAACTGATAGAACAAATTTCCCTTGTGGATCTGCTGCTGGCGGCAAGCTTTATCGTTATCTTAACCGGCCTTTCATTCCTCGAGCGGTTGAAACTCGAGAAAGATTTCCTGATCGGCGCTGCACGCGCATTTGCCCAGCTTTATATCGCGGGTGGCATCCTTGTATATATCTTTACCACACGCCACCCCGGAATTATCGTGCTCGTCCTAGTTGTAATGCTGATAGTGGCTACCCATACCGCAGTGGCACGCCAGAGCAAACGTGTTCGCAATATCTATCGGATTATCTGGTTCTCGCTTATTGCCGGATCCGGCATCACCATGCTTATACTCACGGAAGTCATCATGCGCTGGAAACCCTGGTATCGGCCTGAATACCTGATTCCAATTGCAGGCATGATTATCGGTAATGCCATGAACGGCGCCGCGCTTGCTGCCGAACGCCTTACTGCTGATATACGCAGTAATCGCCAGCTTATCGAAGCAAAACTTGCCCTCGGCGCCTCGAGCTTCCAGGCCTCCCGGACGTTTATCATACGCAGCATCCGCGCCTCGCTAATCCCCTCGATTAACTCCATGATGGTGGTTGGCATCGTCCAGCTACCTGGGATGATGACCGGCCTCATCATTGCTAATCAATCACCTGTCATGGCGGTTCGCTACCAGCTGGTCATCATTTATGCCATCGCCTTCTCTGTCGGCATTACCTCTATGCTGGTGGTCTACCAAAGCTACAGGCAATTCTTCACCCGAGCCCACCAATTAATAGATGACCTGTAGACAAGACCAGATATAACAAAAAGAAATGTCAAACCACGACGGCACGACATGTACTGCATTTATGCGCGCTTCCGTGAATTTAATCCCATAATGTAGGGGCGGCCCGCCGCGGCGGGTCGCCCCTACTCCCGTCGTGTACGTTGTGTCGTAGTGGTTA
>CAYVXD010000188.1:0-6297 GCA_964454265.1 uncultured Candidatus Sumerlaeota bacterium
ACGCTCAAGCCGCGCACAGAGCTATTGCCGGTGGGAGCTGAAGCCCCGGATTTCAGCCTTCAGTCACATGAAGGAACAACAGTGACACTGTCCGAATTCCGTGGCAAGAAACGGCTGATTCTGGTTTTTTATCCCGGCGATGACACCCCCCCCTGTACCCGGCAACTCTGTTCTTTCAGAGACAAATACGAGATGTTCACAGATCGCGACACCGTGGTGTTAGGAATTAATCCGGCGAATGCAAAAAGCCACAAGGCGTTTGCGAAAAAAAACCGCTTCCCATTCCCGCTGTTGGTAGATAAGGACGGCAAAGTGGCAGCTGCTTATGGGTGTCGCGCATCCGACGGCAAAATCAAGCGGACGGTTTACATCATTGGCGAATACGCAAAGGTCGAGTTAGCGGAAAGGGGAGCGCCTGCGTGGATTGAGCTTATTGATTTTATTGACGGGGCGCAATTACATGGGCCACCACAATAGCATCTTTGGTCTGCGGAGGTTCAGTTGGCTATGTGATTTTTCAACTGCTATTTCTGCGACCTGAAAGGAGGTGAGAAAAGGACAAATTCGATTTTGGTATGTGGAGAATCCAGAGAAAAGGAGATTGAGGAATGAAGAAGCCTATTGGTATTCTCATTTGTATTTTTAGTCTCTTGGCAGTATTTGCCTTTGCCCAGGATCTTAACACTGTTACAGTGTCTGATCAGTTCGACAGTGGCAGCCGGGGAAACGCATCAGGCAGCGGGACGTATGGTGCCGCCAATCCAGATGGAAGTGAGTATCTGGACATTACAAATACGGACGGGGTGACCGGAACCATCCGTTATATCAATTCGTGGGCCGGAGCCACGTCAGGCGAAACTGAATCACCGGTGATTAACGTCACGGTGGCGAACGACAACCCGGATCGGGTGCTGAGCGGTGCGATTCCAGCGATTGCTGCAAATAGCCGGCCAGGTGCAACGAGTGGGCAATATGCAGTACTGATTGGCGATGATGGCGGCTTTAACTCCCTGTTTCTCGGCGAATCGGATGATAGCAACTACTATATCGCCGTAGACGTTTACTGCGAGGATCGTTCGTCAGAAACCTCCGATAAGTATGAAATGGTTTCACTATGCGCCCGCGCGGGGCGTGACAACGATCCTGATATCATCGAGTACACATTCAACATGGATCGTGCAGGCAGCTACGCCGTCTGCTACGATGCGGTGTTGAACAGCGTGCACGCTGTTAAGTGGACAACAGGAAACTCGGCTGGGAACATTGCAGCGCGCGCAGTGGGAATCTGGACGGAATTTGGTTCATTGTCTTCGGTCACTCAGGGCTGGCATACGTTTCGTATTGAGTGCTTGGGTCCTTACATTAAGTTCTATTTAGACGGCACGAAAATTGCTGACGTCACTGATTACGATTTCACCAACGGACGGCCGGGGATTGTCTATCGCGAGGGTGGCGTGGTTGGCTTTGACAATGACCAGGAACATCAAGGGAGATTTGATAATCTGCGGGCTGGCCCGCAAGAAGTGCCTCCGGAATTGGCTGTCGGCATTTGGACAATCTATGAATAGCTGAATCAGAACAGTATTTCGCCGCATGTGGGCCCTTCAGCCACCAGGGCTGAGGGGTTCTTTCTATTTCTGCGCAGAGGGGATCATTTATCCAGTGGAGACCTGGACGCTTTTGTGCAAACGTGCTGACTTCGTGAACGCCTCGAGAAGGCGCATGCCCCGCAGAACTTCCTCTGGCTTCACAGCTAGCTCTCCTCTCCCACGGATTCTATTCACAAACGTGCGATAAATCACCTGGGCGTTGCCTGTAACGGGTACCAGACGTTTCTCAGTCCTTTTTTGTGGGAAGTAGATCGTGATCTCGTTCGGGCGGTGCGGGTGAGCAATGAGCGTGGCCTTCTCGCCAATAATCAGCCAGCGCGGTAATGGATACATGGTCATGTAGTTGACCTCCAAGATGGCATGTGACCCGTCGGCATAGTCAACTGAAGCGCAAAAGAAATCATCGCAGTCGCGGCTGAAGATGCCAGGCTGCATGTTGGCATATACGCGGCAAATACGCGGCCGCGGAAGCTGGAGCAGCTGGTCAATCAGGTGAGAGCCCCAATCGTATAGGCCACCGCCGCCCCATTTGCGCTCGTTGCGCCAATTTTGATAGAAACATTCCATGCCAAATCCCGACATTGTTCCCCAGTTCTGGACGCGTGACTGGATCGAGACTATCCGGCCCAGCTGCTTGCGCTGAAGGCACTTCTTCACAGTGAGAAAGTCCGTGTCATAACGGCGATTGTGAAAGACCGTAAGGACGCAGCGCATTTGCCGGGCCAGACGGATGAGTGTGGCCGCCTCGCGGGCAGTCAGGGTCATTGGTTTTTCAACCAGCACGTGTTTGCGACGGCGAAGGAGTGCGTTGACCTGGCGGAAGTGAAGATTTGTCGGCGTGCTGACAATGACAGCCTGAATGCGGTCGTCGCGCGCCAGAGCATCCAGGGTCGCAAAGCATTCCAGCCCACGCTTTGTTGCTGCGCGCTGCCGCTCAGGCGTGACGTCGTACACTCCAACAGCGCATGCCCCCTTGGTTGCCTGGATCATAGGAAGATGGAACAATTCAGCAACGCGGCCAAAGCCAACAATACCAAAACCGATTGGTCGCATTTGTACGCGATATCTCCTTTCACCGGGTGCTCTAAGCGCTCAACGTAATAACGGCAAAGCCCTCAGACAGACCTTTTAATGCTCCGTTGAAAACCTACATGTACCCGGATGACAATGGTCGTTTTAACCCGCCTCAGATTATATCGCGCCCTTTCAGGGCTTCTCGTTGATTGTGCGTCAAACCTTTACCCAGGGCGTTGCCCTGGGCTATTGTCTTCCGCGCCCTTGGCGCTAAATCCAGATTATCTCCTGCCCTGAAAGGGCATCATATATCAGCCCAGGGCAACGCCCTGGGACAATGAAATTCTCCCCCATTACATCAGCCCTGAAAGGGCGAAATACATTGGAATTCGTGCACCTGGAGGTTTTCGACAGAGCCATAGATCTCTTGGAATAATATCTAGCGAATCTTGGCCAGCAGTTTCCGCCATCTGGCTGCGTACTGCTTGACCTTGGCAGGTGTCCACACGCCGAACTCAGTGACAATTCCGGTAATGAGCCGAGCCGGGGTGTGGTCGAAATAGATATTGCGTGCCTCAATCTTATCAGCCGGAGGCAAGACTTCCCGTGCTTCTTTTTCTTCAAGCTGCACCGAGCCCAGCGAACGCGGTGATATTTTTATACTTTCCGAGATGACATAAAAAGGTACAGCACGCGCACGTGCTGCCAGGGCAATCAGGTACGTGCCCATCTTGTTGATCAGTGAACCATCCGACAGAATACTATCTGCGCCAACCACAACGAGGTCGCTCTGTGCAACGAAGTGACCTGCCTCGGCATCGGTGATCACAGTCACGGGTATGGCGAGGCGTGCAGCCTGCAGCGCGGTCTCGCGTCCTTCAAATAGTGGCCGCGACTCGGTCACGTACAGGTGGCCAATCGTGCGCCGGCTGTAGCGGAAAGTTTCCAGACATGTAACGCTATAGCTATGAGTCAGGAGAGTTTGTTTGCGCTTGATCAGGCGAGTAGCGCGGCGTGCGGTGCGGTCCCTGGTCTGCGCAAGTGCTTTTATCAGCCTGTCAGCGTCGCGCTGGAGGTGCGACCTGAACGCCGCCAGGGTGCGATACTTTTTCCCGACACGATTGAGGCACTCGACAAACCGCAGTCCTGCACCCTGAAGCGCTGCCATGCTGGGTCGTGATTCGACCAGGATCTTTACCAGCTCCATCAGCCGATCCTTGAGTTGCTCTGTACTGGATGCAGGAACATGTTGTGCGGACAGGCGAAGGGTGGCAAGCGCCTGACGTGCCAGATAGCTGGCGCCGTGAGTCTTGTCGCGGCGAATGGCGCGAACGAGCTGATCTACGCGTGGATCTGCAGGGCGTCTCAAAATTCAGTAACCTCGCCTCCGCCGTTAATGTAGCGCCGCTGACCGGAATTAATGTCAAGCGTGTAACCAGGTGTGATCACGCCGTCCAGCGGGTAGCCACGGCTTTCCCAGTAACCCGGCTTCATAGTGTCGCCGAAGATAATCTTGCCGAGTCCCTTCACGCTCTTATAGCCCCACAAATGGGTACATATGACGCGAAGCGGTGCCCCATACTCGCGGGCTAATGGCTCTCCGTTCATCCCGAGGCAAAGCATGAAGTGCGGATGCAGAGTAGCCTTGAGCGGAACTGTGCTATCATAACCGCCGAGGCCAACAAATGTAGCGTGCGATGCGTCAGGCTTAAGATCCAGGTGCTCGAGAAAGTCGGAAAAAACCACCCCTTCCCAATCCGCGCGATACGACCAACCGCTCACTGACGTCAGCCGTGCATTGATGACTGATACGCGCATCGCCTTCAGGTCGTGGAGAGAGAAATGCCTGGCGGCCTTGACAAGACCGCTCACCTCCAGGCGCCAGTCCTTCTCGTCGTACTCGGGAACGCCTTCCGCATAGAACACTGGCGGTTTCATGGTCTCCTCATTCATACAATAACTGCCGCACACAGACGCTAAAGCCTAAGCTACCTGGCGAACCGAAGACAAGGGAAAACTGTGGGTATGAGGCTTTGCTATAGGGGAAATGGGTAATAAGGCCAGCTTAAGAAATTTTTCGCTTTTTGTCAGATAGGTTAGCAGAATAGCGATCGAAACACATAGTAAATACATGTTCCTTAGGCTTTTGCAGAGAGGCTTGCGTTCATAACAATCTGTTCTTGTAGCCCCCTCACCCTACCCCTCTCCCGCTGGGGGAGAGGGAAGTAGGGCGCTCCGTGGGCTGGAATATAATCTCCGGGCGAACGTCTGCGATTTTGTCTCTCATGCTTTGGCTGCGCGAAAATGAACAGCAGTCTGCTTAGTGTTTTTCCTCTCCCCTGGGGGGAGAGGATCAAGGTGAGGGGGATTATTTCTCCCCTGAAATGCTAACTCATTTGACAAAGAGCCAAATTTTTTAATTGGAGTTTTAGCTTGATCGGAATAGACACTTTCGACACTATCAGAACTGCCAGCACACAGTAAGGAGGCTCACTGTGCCAGCAGCAGAGCGGGAATTGTTGCGCGAAATCGCAAAACAGTCGCGTCTGATAGACCGTGCGTTGAAACGACTCATTCGCCGTGGCGCACAGGTTCCTAATCTTCACGAAGGGCTTGAGTATGCGCTCGGGCTTGACATCCCTGACCAGGCCCGACGCGGCAAACGGCTTCGGCCGACACTCTGCCTGATGACGTGCGAGGCACTCGGGGGAAATCCAAAGCACGCCCTTCCCTTTGCCCTGGCTATTGAACTGATGCACAACTTTTGCTTGATCCACGACGACATTGAGGATGGCGATCGAGTACGGCGCGATCGCCCTAGTGTTTGGGTCAAATATGGTCTCGCGCACGGGATTAATATCGGCGACTATATGTTGACGCAGGTCTTCCTGGCGCTCATGGACTCACTTGAGGTAGGCCTATCCGCGGAAGTCACGCTGCGATTAGTGCGACTCATGGCTGAAACACTCGACCACACGCACATTGGCCAGGCCATGGATGTCAGCGCACGATCCACGACGTCCTTTAGCGTGGCGGACTACATGAAGCTGGTAACCGAGAAGACGGGGTATTATCTGGCTGCTCCGATTCTGGCGGGTGCCATTATTGCCCGGGCAAAGGCGTCTGTACAGCAGGCCCTGGTGCGCTTTGGCAAATGCATCGGCCCGATGTTTCAGATCATTGATGACATCATTGACCTTACCGAAGGTAAAGGACGCCTGGAAATTGGTGCGGATATTCGGGAAGGAAAACGCAGCTTCCTCGTTGCCTATGCGTCTGGCCGGTGTACCCTAAATGAGAGGAAGAGTCTTCTTTCCATTCTAAATAAGTCGCGCGATCAGACCAGCAAGGATCACATTGCCTGGGTCATTCGACTGTTTGAGAAGTATGATGCCATCGAGGCAGGCAGGCGCATGAGCCAGGAGCTCCTGAGAAAAGGCAAGAAGCATCTCGAGCGTGTGCCTCCCAAATTGCGCCGCAAGCTTGTAGCCACTGCCGACTTCCTCAGCACCAGAACCCGCTAACTCAAAATGCCCGAATTTCTTCTGGACAATGACCCGCACGGCCAGATTACTGGCGAAAGCAGGAACACGAGGCGCTAAATCTTGGGCCTCTCCAGGTAGGGACAGATTATAATCTGTCCCTACTATGAATCAGACAGTGTTCTCATATA
>CAYVXD010000189.1:0-6269 GCA_964454265.1 uncultured Candidatus Sumerlaeota bacterium
TCTTTGTTCATATCGTCTGTCTATATTTTTCCCATTTTCTCCATAGCATTAGAAAACATCGAGCAAATTGGCCCAATCGAAAAAAATAAAGAGACACTGTAAGAAACTGCAGGGAATATCCGTCAGAGATTAATGAAAGATATCTTTGATGCGGAGTGTACGAGGCTCCCCTCAAAGATATCAATTCCCTGGGGAAATAAGGAAGGTTGAATGAAAGGCAATCGAGCAGAGCGAGTGGCAGAACTCATAGATCAATATGGCCAAATGATTTATGCGACGGCCTATCGCATTCTTGGGAATACGGAAGACGCCCAAGACGCTCTGCAGGAGGTCTTTCTGAAAGTGCTGGGTCAATGGAACGGTCGTTTGAATCCCGCTGCTGTCCGAGATTGGGGCGCCTATCTCAGAGTAGCAGCATCGCGAAGCGCAGTGGATCTGCTACGCCGTAATCGGAGCTGGAGACAAAGTATTGGGGAGTGCATCGAAAAAATGGAGGCTCCCGCCCACCAGAATCCGCGTCACGTGGCGATTCAGCACCAGAAAGCGAGGCTGTTGCGCAAGGCATTAAGATCGTTGCCGAAACGTGAAGCCCGCGTATTTACACTGCGATATTTTGAGGAGTTCTCATATGAGCAAATCGCAGGGCATATGGGTTTGAGTATTAATCTGATAGGCGTTATCCTTCATCGCGCGCGCGAACGCCTGCGAAAAATTCTCGAACCAATAGTGTCGGCAAGCGCCCAGCAAACTCACACCCAGCAAAATCCTGACGCGCCAAAAAAGGAGAATAGCCATGTCGCAGAATAAGTACGATCAAAATCAAGAAAACTTGGGCTTTCTCCGGGATATGATCGAGGCCGTAAAGGCCGATGCGCCGGAGGAAAGCGAATACATTGCCGCCCGGCGCAGCTTGCTTCAAAAACTCGAGACTGACAAAAAGGAGAATCTTATCATGAGCACGATACGAAAGGCTGTTCATACAAAGTTTAGCTGGGCAACTGCAACCGGCATTGCGATTCTGCTTATCGCACTGGTTGTGGTCTTCAATCCTTTTGGAAGAGGTCCCAGCCAGGCATACGCCGCTGTTGTTGAGCAACTTCGAAACGCTCTGACCGTGAGTTTCAGCGCGGTCTGGTACTTTGACGAAAACGAGCCGCCAACACATATCGAAATGGCGTACCGAGAACCCGGAATTCAGCGAGTAGCGATAGATCATAACGGCTCCCATATCATTCAAGTTCTTGATACGAACCGGGATAAAGGCATTGTTCTTATGCCGGAGACGAAAACCTGCATCGAAATGGATCTCGCGAGTATGCCGTCTGTGGAGCGAGATCGGATTCAGTTGATCAATCTCGTGAGTAAAGAAATTAAAACGCTCCCTGACAGGGCAGATGAAATCCTCGGAGAACAAGTGATTGACGGTCGGGAAGTCCAGGGTTTCCGCGTGAGTGATCAGACAATTTGGATTGATGTGGAAACGCAAGAGCTGATTTCTGTGGATAGGAAACTCGGGGGAACGCGGATGGTTATGAGTGAGTTTCGAATCGACCCGGACGATCTTGATGACTCGATGTTCAGTACAACGCCGCCAGAGGATTATACGCCCATAAGCAAGGAGGCGGTTGCTTATGACGTATCTAAGCCAGGGGAACAGGATCTGATCGAGTATCTCCGCACGGTTGCTAATTTGAAAAAGGACCATCGATTTCCTGCAACGGTAAATCCTATGGAATTGCTGACATTGGAAAAGGAAGGAATGCTGGTGGAAGATGAACCAGCTTCTCCCGAGGAAGAGCAGAAGGAGATTCAGGCGTTCGCTAAAGTATGCCAGAAGACCGTAATGTTCGTCGTGAACATGAAACCCGAAAACGACTGGCATTATGCTGGCAAGGGTGTGGAATACGGCGATTCGGCAACTCCCATTGCCTGGTGGAAGTCTGATGGCTCGGAGACATACCGTGTAATTTGGGGTGATCTAAGCGCGACCAATGTAGCGGCTGAAGATATCCCTCAGGTTTCGGAAAACAACCAGTAACCTAATAACAGTCCACCTCTATTTACGGGCGGGTGTCCGGTTATTAAGCCGGACACCCATCTCTTTTCCTATAGCATTTGTGAAAATTTGGGAGGGAAAAGCCTTACACCCTATTTTGGCCCGTATGCGATTTCATGCGCCGAAGCCTGGCGAAGGCGGATGAAATCGCCTGTAAAGAAAGGTTTAGGGAGGGAGCGCGAGGGGTGCCCCTTTTTCCAAAGGGGCCCCCTCGCAACAGGTAAATATTTTTCTAGTGCAGTTTCTTTCCTTCTGTGAAGAAGCCGCGCAGGAAGCCGGTGTTCCAGGACCAGAGGGTGGTGAAAAAGAGGGCAATGTAGGTGAGCCATCTCACTGGCCCGCGCGCGGCAAAGAAGAGATAAGCAAGCACTCCAATCAGAGCTAATCCCAGCACAATTAATGCCGCGGTCGCATTCACTGCCAGCAAAACAATCCAGCCGATGAGCGCCACAAGCAGCACCAATGGCTCCCAGTGCACCAGGCGAAACAGGCCGTATTTCCTGACCAGATATGCCTGTGCCCAGCCGTAGCGATACATCATGCGCGAAAATGCGCCGAGCGTGCGCGGTCGATAGTGGCAGACCACTGCATCCGGTGTGTAGAGAAACCGGTAGCCTTTGCGCGAAAGGCAGTAATCCAGCTCCACGTCTTCGCCCGGCCACAGCGCTTCGTTGAATCCCCCCACCTCTTTGATTGCCGCTTTCTTATACGCCACATTGCACGTAGGATTATGAGCGACCCGCCGATATGACCCCCCGCCGCGCTTCATGTACGCAGCTACAAACCCGATTGTCTTGAGAAAGCCGTTCACGCGCTTGCCGAATCGCGTCTCATCGGCCGGGCTTTGCTGGTCGCCTCCCACGCCTACCACTTCATCCATATGAAAACCCTGCATCAGTGCGCGCAGCCAGCTCGGATTCACCACACAATCCGCATCTGTGAATGCCACGTACTCCCCCCGCGCTTGTTCAAGCCCTATATTACGTGCACGTCCCGGCCCGCCATTCTCGAGATGCACTACCCGGATGCCCTCAACGGTATCCAGGTACTTGCCGGTTCCATCCGTTGAGCCGTCATTCATAATCAGAATTTCATAGTTGGGGTAATCCAGCGCCTTGAGCGATTCCACACACTTCTCAATGGTAGAACGACAATTATAGGCAGGAACAATTACGGAAATAAAAGGAAGGCCGGAAGTGACTGCTGCCACTATGGGGTATGCTCCTTAGAACGTCTATATATTACTGTGTTAATCTGCGTTAATCTGTGGTTTCAATAATGAGAACCACAGGTGAACACAGATAAACACAGATTAGAACATAAGAATCTTTGTGTTCAGTCAATACAGCGCGAGAATTATTGCATGCAAGCAACTTGGCGGTTACTTGGTTGCGCTCTTTTCGCGGTCAAGGCCAAGCAGATACGCGAAGAAATTACGTGCTCCGCGCAGCTTGCGGTAAAGGTCGCTCCGACTGCGCGTCTGAAACAGAAATCGTATCATATAGTGCGGTCGAAAGTAAAATTTCTTCAGCCCCTTATCCACGTATCTATTAATCAGCTCGTTCGACAATCCCGCATACTCGATCACTCCGGCCTGCTCACCTGCATGCAGCCATTCGTCCCAGCGCCGCGCTTTAATCAGTCGTTTACTCCGACAATATTCATAATAGTCAGTGCCGGGAAACGGCACGGCACCCGCAAATTGCACTGTATGGAGCCCAAGCGACAGGGCAAAACCAATGCTGCGGTCCATCGTCTCCACAGTCTCGCCGGGCAGCCCGAACACGAAGCACCCATGCACGTCAAGACGTGCCTTCTTCGCAACGACCATGAACTCCCGCGCATCTTCCACCGTGGCGTTCTTGTGCATCCGCTTCAACATCTCATCATCACCGGATTCAAACCCCACCAGCAGTTCCCGGCATCCAGCGCGTTTCATCAGCCTGAAGAGCTCCTCATCCGCCGTATCAACCCGTGCATTCACTGAAAATGTGATCTTCAATCCGCGCCTGAGAATCTCCTCGCAGATGCGCATGGCGCGCTCTTTATCCACGGTAAACGTATCATCCTCGAAGAAGAATTCGCCACCGCGCACCACCCGCGGGCACAGGCCAATGTCGTGTTGCATCTCATCCACCACATTTTCAGGCGAGCGCAGACGATATCGCGTGCCATGCATCACCTGCGGCCACAGGCAAAAGATGCAGCGGTTTGGGCAGCCGCGCCCTGAAATTATGTCAATGTACGGATAGAGCTTCCCCCCGTCAAAATACTTCATCAGATCCAGATGATGCCATGCGGGGAACGGAAGATCATCAAGATTGGCAATGAGAGGACGAGGTGATGTGCGCCGCACGTCACCCTGATCGGTCCGGAAGCAGATCCCGTCCACTTCATCCAGCCGGGGATAGTGGCGAATCACGTCGCGCACCGTGTAATCATACTCGCCAATACACACCACATCCACGGCGCCTGCACCTTCTCGCAAGGTCTCCTCAGGCAGGGCGGAACAATGCGGGCCAACCATGATCACCACCGCATCGCCCTTCTCCTTGCACATGCGGGCACATTCAATGTCGGAATAGATCGAGGGCGTCGTAGCATCCAGGACGATATACCGAGGCCGATGCGTAATAACAACGCGGCCCAGCATCTCCTTGTCCCAGTTCAGTGCAGGGAAATCGTACAGCTTGACCTCGAGGCCATCCTGCTCGAGCACGGCAGTGGCATACGCAAGCCAGTCGGGTGCGCGAAGCACGCGGCCACGGGTGCGCGCAGCCCACCGTTGAGTGCGGCAGAAATCCTTCACAAACGGCTCGTTGATCACCAGGACGTCCATGGCTCATTCGTCCTCTTTGATCCGCACCATACTCAGCAGAAACGACGAGAAGATCGTCTGGAATCCCAGCACAAAAAAAGTCATTCCCACCAGCGCCTCGCGCATTTGATGAAGCGGCCCAAAATGACCTTTGATCCAGTTATACAGAACCAATCCGTTCAGCACCAGTCCGATTAGAAAAAGAAACAACCCCAGGTAGATGCCCTTCTCCAGGGTGAACACCTGATAAAAACGCAGAATGAATTCGTCGCGAACCACAAAATCGCGCGTAAATGAAATGGCCTTTGCAAACAGCCCCAGATTAATTATCTGGTAGCCCAGGATCGCCAGCACGCTACCAAGCACCATGAAATGGACGTCAAACGTATGCCATGGAGTCCAGATCGGCCCCGGGTAGAGCGCAATAACTAGCAGCAACCCCACCAGAAGAACCAGAAATCCTGGCACTAAAAACAGATGGGTGGGACTATACATGAGCATAAACCGCATGTGCCGCCATCCATCATGAAACGAATGGAGCTTCGACGTTCCCTTGCGAGGATAGTATGTTATCGGTACTTCGGCAATTTTCAAACCTGCGCGCGATGCCTTGATAACCATCTCTGATGCATACTCCATCCCTGGCGTCATGAGCTTCATTTTCTCAAATGCTTCGCGCGTGAACGAGCGCATCCCGCAATGCGAATCTGAAACTCCGGTCTTGAATAGCACGTTGAGAAACCTTGAAAGAAACGGGTTCCCGATGTAGCGGTGTAGCCACGGCATGGCGCCGGGCAAAATCGTTCCGCGCAGCCGCGACCCCATTACCATATCGTAGCCCTGGCGCAACGGCTCGATAAAGGGAAGTAGCGCAGAGAAATCATAGGTATTGTCCGAGTCGCCCATTACAATGTAGCGGCCGCGAGCTTCTCGGATGCCTTTCAGGTAGGCGTTGCCGTAGCCCTTCTTGTTTTGAAACACCACGCGCGCGCCCAGCTGCCGGGATATCTCTACGCTGCGATCCTGCGACCCATTATCACAGACCACCACTTCGCCGCGCAGATGATGTTCGCGAAACGCCTGCTGCGCCTTGCGAATACACTCGCCAATTGTCTCCTCTTCATTCAGGCACGGCATTACCACCGAGACTTCGCACGCATCCTGATCACCCAAAGATTCTTCCGCCATCAATCGCCTCCTCCACACATAGCCTCAGCACTTTGAGCCGCTTCCCATCAGCCGTTCTAGCAACCTGCAATAACAATAACGCACCATCCGCATACTTTGAGACGCCATTGCTCCGTTGAAAACCTACATATACCTGCATGACAATGGGCGTGTTAGCCCGCCTAAGATTTTATCGCGCCCTTTCAGGGCTTATCGTTGATTGTGTAT
>CAYVXD010000190.1:0-2588 GCA_964454265.1 uncultured Candidatus Sumerlaeota bacterium
CCTGAGGATCTGGCCACACATCACAGGCCGGCACTTTGGGATGCAGGCAGATATCCATCTGACTACGGTTTGGCTCATGAACATTGAAGAATATGAAAAGATGTATCACATGGAGAATTCCTACTGGTGGTTTCAGGGACGCAAGGCCATTATTTTCTCCCTCCTTACGGAATTCACGCCTTTACTCAAGACAGAAGGCGTGTGTCTGGATGTAGGGTGTGGTACCGGCCTCATTCTCGAAATGCTCAATTCCTATAGTAAGCCTGTTGGGCTGGATCTTTCGGCCAAAGCATTGCACTACTGCAAAGAGCGTGGGTTGAGCTCCCTGATTCGAGCAGACACAGATCAGCTCCCGATTGCGGACGCGAGTTGCGATCTGATTCTGGCTCTTGATCTGCTCGAACACATTGACGATGACAAGCGCCTGATGAAGGAGTTTAATAGAATCTGCAAGCCAGGTGGCTACATCTGTCTGACCGTTCCCGCGCATCAGTATTTATGGAGTGAGCACGACGAAGCCTTACACCATTTTCGGCGCTATTCCAAGAAGACCTTTGACGCCCTGTTCCGCGATAGTCATTTTACTCCAATGAAACTTACCTATGCAATCACCGTAACGTATCTCCCCATTGTCGTCTTTCGCAAATTGCAAAGGCTCTTGCGGAGCAACGAAAGACCCAAAACACACCTGATTCCGTTGCCTCGTCTCCTCAACAGCCTGCTGATTCGCATTCTTGTCCTCGAGGCGTGGCTATTGAAATACTTGAACTTCCCGTTCGGGGTGTCGCTAATAGGCCTTGCTAAGAAATGTTAAAACACTTGACTCTCTCTCCGCCCGACCTATACTATAAATTAGATAATAGGGTGAAAGGTACTGGCACACAGAATTTCCCTTTTGCATCGGGGAATGGTGCGAGCTACAAGTGTAAGGTATCCTGCGCACACCATGTAGGGTGGGCCTCATAATACCCCATCATTAAGAAAAGAGCTATGCTCCGTATGGCTGGACTTAAATCAGCAACGTTCTGGATCGTCGCTTTCCTCGCGATTGCTCTCATCTATGTGCATCTTAGGGAGAAGGAAGCTCCACAGCAGATTAACATTGTCACTGTCCATCAGCTGGCCAAAGCCAACAAAATAGAAAAGGTGGTGGACAAAGGAGGACGCATCGAGGGCACCTACTGGGACGAGAATAACCAGCAGCAGCATTTTGTGTCTGATTATCTGGAGGGACAGAGTGAGGAGATTCTCAGATGGATGGTGGAAAGTAATGTGGATTATAGCCCGAAACCACAGTCCACACTCTTTCAACAGATGTTCTTCTCCTTCCTGCTTCCCGTGGTTTTATTCATAGGACTCTGGTTTCTGCTTGTACGCCAGCTTCAAAGTGGTGGTAGCAAGGCAATGTCATTCGGCCGGTCACGCGCGAAGATAGTCAACGAAGGCCAGGTCAAAGTGACATTTGACGATGTAGCAGGTGTAGACGAGGCAAAGGAAGAACTGCAGGAAATAGTGGAATTCTTGAAAGACCCGAAGAAGTTTTCGCGCCTGGGAGGTAAGATTCCCAAAGGTGTGCTGCTATATGGGCCACCCGGAACGGGCAAAACATTGCTGGCGCGGGCCGTGGCTGGCGAGGCTAATGTCCCGTTTTTCTCGGAAAGTGGCTCGCATTTCGTGGAGATGTTTGTCGGCGTAGGCGCCTCGCGGGTCCGTGATTTATTCGAACAGGGGAAAAAAGCGAAGCCCTGTCTAATCTTCATTGACGAAATCGATGCAGTTGGCCGCCATCGGTTTGCTGGCATTGGCGGAGGGCACGACGAGCGCGAGCAGACGTTGAACCAACTACTCGTGGAAATGGACGGCTTCAATCCAAATGAGGGTGTGATCCTGATTGCTGCGACCAACAGGCCTGACGTGCTGGATCCCGCGCTTCTGCGTCCTGGCCGGTTCGATCGCCAGATCACCGTAGATTTCCCGGATGTGAAAGGGCGAGAAAAGATCCTCCAGGTGCACACAAGGAACATCAAGCTATCGAAAGATGCCAACTTGAAGACTATTGCGCGTTCGACACCGGGTTTTTCAGGTGCCGATCTGGAGAATTTGGTAAATGAGGCGGCTCTACTGGCAGCAAGGCGGAATAAAAAGCACGTTGAGCAAAACGACCTGGAAGAAGCAAAAGACCGCGTCGTGATGGGTCCTGAGCGGCGCAGTTTGGTGCTCAGTGAAAAAGAGAAGCTAACCACAGCCTATCACGAGCTTGGCCACGCGCTCTGTGCTAAGTTCATGCCCAATGCAGATCCAGTACATAAAGTCACCATTATTCCCCGTGGCCGCGCCCTGGGCGCCACCAGCATCCTGCCTGGCGAGGAACGCCACACCCAGACTAGACGCCAATTGAAAACCTATATGATCTATCTTCTTGGTGGACGCGCAGCCGAAGAGATTACGTCGGGAGAATTCACAACCGGCGCGGGGAACGACTTACAAAAGGCCACGAATCTGGCCCATAAAATGATTTGCGAATTCGGGATGAGCGACAAGCTTGGCCCGCGAACCTTTGGGGAACCCTCGGGCCAGATCTTCCTGGG
>CAYVXD010000190.1:2598-6257 GCA_964454265.1 uncultured Candidatus Sumerlaeota bacterium
CTCACCCGCGAGCGCAATTTCAGCGAATCCACTGCCACTCAGATTGACGAAGAGGTCAAAGCCTTTATTGATGAGGCTCATCAAACGGCTCTGAAAATTCTCAACGATAACAAGGAGCTGCTAGAAAAAATCGCATATATACTGATGGAACGTGAGACCTTAGAAGGTCACGAGCTGGATCTCCTCATTGAAGGAAAGGAGCTCCCGCCTGTCTTTAAGGCGCCTGCTCCCCCGACGGAAGAAGAGAAGACCAAAGAACCCGAACCATCGCCGAAGGTCATACCTCCAAAGGTGGGCGACATTCCTATTGATCGGCCAAAAGAAATTACCCCATAGTGCATCAACCACCTGGAGAAAAACACCACGCCTGGAAACAAAAGGTGAATTCAGATTCACCTTTTTTTATTGTGCTGGAACACAGTTGAGAGTCTAATTCCTCAAGGTTGTCTTGCGTCACTATGCAGATGGAAGGGATAAGCACACATGGACACGTACAAGCTATGCACTCGCGTTGTACTACTTATCTGCACCCTTTTGTTGTTACTTGCCGTAGCTCCTCTGGCATCGGCTGCCAACGAAACCGTATCGGATGATCCTCTTGCACAACCCTTAACGAGCCGCCTGTTTGAAAAGGCGAAGCTCACCAGACACTGGGAAGGTCCTAACTTCCTGCTAGTCTATCCCGAGAACAAAACTGAGATTCAGGCCAAGCGAATTCGCTATGCCGGAGTGACCGATCCCGATGCTACGGTCCGCATCAACGAAAAACCGGTGCGTATCTTTCCTTCCGGCGCATTTGCAGGACTCCTGCCCCTGAAAGAAGGAGAAAATTCCTTCACTTTTACCGCGTCATCAGACACCGGGTCAACAGCGGCTCATGTCACAGTCATTCGCAAACCAGACCCCAAAACCTTCCCCTCTTATCCCTTAAAATTCGATCCGGAAGTTCCTCTTGAACCGCAAGAGAATCTGGTGCTGCGTCCAGGAGATATACTCGCGGTGCGGTGCAAAGGTAGTGCAGGACAAGAAGCCCACTTTCGCATTGGCAGGCGAAAAATCAAGCACCCTATGCCCGAAAAACCGCTGTCTGAGACAAACAATATCGGCGGCATCTACGAAGGAAGCTACATTGTCCAGCCACTGGACCGGTTTCGAGACACCACAATCGTAATCTTCCTGTCCGATATGGATTCAAAACGCAAAGCCGAAACCATAAGCCAGGAGGCCAAGGGAAAGTTCACCGTGGAACGTCGGGGGCAACCATACGTTGTCCAGGTGGAAGAAGCATTTACACCTCTTTATACTACCCCAAAAGGTAGGGCCAGACTGGGCAATGTGCCCGAAGGGGTACGTCTGTCCGCGGTTGGTCTGATTGGCAATCGGATTAAAGTGCAGCTGGCAAAGCATCTATTCGCGTGGGTCCCCAAAAGCGATGTGTCTCCCTTGCCTGAAGGTACCCTCCCTCCGCACAGCACCATCAATTCAGTCGGCACAACTACGGGAGACGAAGGCACTACAATCTCAATCGGTCTCTCCGAGCACTTGCCGTTTTGCGTCAGGCAAACGCTTGCGCCTCCCCTGCTTGAGCTCACCATCTACGGTGCCAATTCCAATACTTGGTGGGTCACCAACCGCCATGACGATCAAGTAATCAACCAGCTCCAGTGGGAACAGCCGGAAGAGGGGGTATATAGTCTGAAGATTTTCCTGAAAAATCCACGCCAGTGGGGCTACACAGTGCAATATGTAAAGGATACGCTGTATCTGTTCATCAAAAATCGCCCGCGGCTGGCAGCCGCACCTGCCTCGCCAGTCAAAGGATTGACCATTGCTATTGATCCTGGACATGGCGGCAAGGCGCCGGGAGCCCTGGGCTCGACCGGACTCTACGAAAAGGACGTCAATTTATATCTCTCCTATCTTCTGAAAGAATTGCTCGAGACCAACGGCGCCAGAGTAGTCCTCACCCGCACAGATGACCATGACGTTGATCTCATTGACCGGGTGAAAATCGCTGTAGCTGCTCGTGCTGATCTCCTGATAAGCATGCACAACAACTCGATCGGATCATCTGTGGACCCACTTCGCCCAAAAGGCACCAGCACGTACTACTATCATCCTCAGTCCATCGAACTGTCGCGCGATATCTACGATAAGCTCCTCACCATGCGCCCACCACTTCATCCCTTTGGCAATGTGGAGCTCGACTTTGCCGTGATTCGGCACGCGCATCAAATGCCCGCAGTTCTTGTTGAGGGGCTCTTTATGTCCCATCCGGATGATGAAATGATGCTCATGGACGAGGAATTTCACCGTGCCTTTGTCCGGGCAATCTATGATGGCCTGGTAACATATCTGGACAAACAAAGACCTTCGCAGCCAGAATCTAATATGTAACTGACGTGGCGGAATAACTAGGTGAGATACGAACAAGTGCACTGCTACCGTATGCTTCAGGGAGCGCGTATGGCATTTCATGGATCTATATTATTAACCGCAGTGATACTGGCAGCTTTGCCTGGAATTGGAATGCCGCAGCTCCAGGCTCAACCCCACGGAGCGACTCAGGAGAAGGTAATATCCCAGGCCGACCCATCGAGTACCTCTGAGCCTTCCTTGTCTCTTACATTCACCGACATTTTTACAACACGCCCCCTCCCTACACAAAAAGAGGAGGCTACGCCTGTTGCCCCGATCACTGAGGAACAGATACGGCTTGAATTTGAGGAAGCGCTTGATCTTATTCAACGCGGCAGAGCGCGCGAAGCCAAGGCTGCCCTTCAGCAGTTCGCTACGCGCTATCCCCAATCGCCGCACACCGCACAAGCTCTCTATCAAATTGCCCTTCTTGAAACGCAGGTCGAGGAGGCAATTCAAGTGCTCCAACGCCTTGGAAGTTCATATCCCGACAGTCCATGGGCACAGACTGGCTTTTACAAGCTCGGCGAGCTACATTTCTTCCTCGAACAGTACGAGCAGGCGCGCCATGCGTTCGAGCAGTACTTGGTTCATCAACCCAAGGGGCAGTTTGCCGACAAGGCGCAGCTGCGCATAATCATATGTCTCATGCGAGTGAGCAACTATGTGGAAGCACTCCGGCAACTGGCTATGCTTCAGAAAAACTTCCCTAAGTTCGAGCATGATCCCGAGATTATTGATCTTGTTGGTGAATGTTACGCCCATCTCGGATATGTGGAAAAGGCTAGCGAGTATTTTCAGATGATCGTCGCCAAATTTCCGAATTATACATTTCTGCCGAAGATCTATCTCAACCTCGGCCTATGCCAGGAAGAACTAAATCGCTGGGAGAAGGCAGAGCAGACATATGCGGAGTTGAACCGTCTATTCCCTGATTCACCTGAGGTTTCGCTCGCCCGCGTGCGAATAGCAGATCTCACAACGCCGTTCCTTGGTCAATCAGAAGCACCCACGACAACAACGCTGCCCGCCATAACGCCACCAAAGTCTCCCCTTCAGTGACACAACATCCAACACGGAAGTATGACGACTGCCCCACGTGTCTTTCGTAGGGACAGATTATAATCTGTCCCTACAATGCGACAACATAGAGACACATAAGAAGGAAAAAACAAGACTGTGGCACGGGCGTCTCGCCCGTGTTGACTACATGGGCAGGATACACATTTGACACAGCCGCA
>CAYVXD010000191.1:0-6012 GCA_964454265.1 uncultured Candidatus Sumerlaeota bacterium
CCGAAAGCGTAGATTCGATCATTGCCGGCTGGCAGAAAGACCTGGAAGCGTTCAACAAGCTTCGCCAGAAGTATTTGATCTATCCTTCCGGCAAGAAATAACCGTGCTAAAAGATTTTGCAAGCAAAAGTGAAGGCTCGCGGATCTTGTTGTTGAAATAATCACATGGAACAAAGGATGACTCGGATGCGTGCTGCTGCCATGATGGTAACTATCCTTATGATGACTTCGCTGCTCTGGTCTCAACCAAAAGTGTTAATCATGGACGATTTTCAGTCTGATTTCGACTGGCGGAAACTTTGGCTGGAGGATCTGAAGGCCATTGGCGTGGAGCCCGCAGTGATCGCTGCAGGAAAGGCTGATGCCGCAAGGCTTCTCGACGCTGACATTGTACTTTGGAATTGCGGCAGCGATACGACGGACACACTTAGCTACGCCAATCGTTCTGCGCTCACCACCTATCTCGACCGCGGCGGCAATCTCCTGGTGGTCTCACCGGGTTTACCCGCTGAACTGTTCAAAGATGGAGATCGCTCCTGGCTAACAAGCCGCCTGGGGTGCGATTATGTGATGCCGAACTCCCCCATCACCTGGAGTAGCACGTATATGGGGTTAAGACTCCGTGGTAGTGAACGATCGATTCTGGAAGGGATCGAGTTTAATTTAACGTTCGGTGCCGGGGCTGACGTTGCAGCCGATGACCTCACGCTGGTTCATGAAGTTGATGAACGGGCTACCCACCTGGTGCGCTTCGCCGACATCCCGGGTTACCTCGGCGTTGCCCGCGAGACCCCAACTGATCGCACGGTACTGCTGACGTTCCCCCTGGAGAGTGTTCGTCCGGCCCTTTCGCGGCGCACAATCTTGAAACGCTGCCTGGTGTGGCTGGAGCGCCCCCGGTTCGAGGGCCGCGGTGTCTGGGTGGTACGCAATAGGCTGACTTCACCGGAAAGAATAGATGCTATTGTGGAGGCCGCCGCAAAGGCAAATTTCAACACCCTTTTCGTTCAGGTGCGAGGCCGGGGTGATGCTTATTACCATGCGGCCACCGAACCACGTGCGAGCGCCCTTTCCGAACAACCCGTGGAGTTCGATCCCCTTCAACACTTCATCGACCGTGCCCACGCCCGCGGGCTCCAGGTGCACGCCTGGCTCAACGCAGGGGTTGTCGGTAGTAGGGGTGAGTTACCGGCCGACCCCAAACATATCGTCAATCGCAGGCCCGAGTTTGTAATGATCAATCGCTCGGGTAAATCGATGATGGATTACACACCCGAAGAGTTTCGCGCACAGCACTCGGAGGGCCGTTTCCTTTCACTCGCGGCGCCCGAGGTTCAGGATTACCTCGTCGGTGTCTACCTCGAAGTCGTTGAGAACTACAACATCGACGGTATCCATTTTGACTTCATTCGCTACCCATCTCGGGGCGTTGATCTCGCCTATGATCTGGATTACAATCCCCTCGTACTTGCAGCCTTTCAGTCGGAATACGGGTTCAACCCACTCGATGTTGAGATAAACTCAGAGCGGTTCGAAACCTGGCTGGAGTGGCAGCGGGAGCGCATCGGGCAGCTCGTAGGCCGCATTCGAGATGCCGCGCACACCAAACGTCCGGGAATTCGTGTCTCGGCGGCCGTGCTGTCCCGCTATCACCTTGGCCGCCATCAGGCCTCGCAGGATTGGATAGGGTGGCTTCAGAGCGGCCAAATCGACACCGTTTGCCTCATGTCATACAGCCCCGACAACGACCTCGTGGTGCAGGAGGGACTTCTTGCCCAGGAGAATCGCGGCAAAGGGACAGTCTGGGTCGGCATGGGGGCAAGAGGCGATATTGAGCTGATCATCGACCGAATTGCTAAAGTCCGCCGCACGGTTGCACCCGAGGGAATCATGTTCTTCGCCTGGGGTGGTTTTAACGATGCCGAGCTCGATGAACTTCGCAGCCGACCTTTTGCCGCCTCGGCCAAGGTGCCTCCGGTGAATTCAAACGATAACAGAAGGAAGGAGCCATGATGGACTATTCGCTGATTTGGAAACGCAATTTCATTTCGATTTTACTTCTCTTTGCCGCCCTGCCAGCCGGCGCTCAAAAGCCCTTTTCCGTCCGAGAGGTAATGAGCGCCCCCCATCCAACTCATTTGGTCTCCGCCAAAAAAACGGACCGAATCGCCTGGGTTTTTTACGAAGAAGGGGTGCGTAACATTTATACTGCCATCGGTCCTCGCTTTGACCCTCGGCGGTTGACTTCCTATGAGAAACAGGACGGCCAGGAGTTGTCAAACCTTCAGATCTCCGACGACGGTTCGGTGATCGTTTATGTTCGCGGTGGCCGCGCCAACACACAAGGCGTGCATCCCAACCCCCTTAGTGTGGCGGATGGCACCGAACAGGCCGCCTGGGCGATAAAGACCAGCAACGACAAACCCTGGAAGCTGGCTGTCACGGGCAACCCGCTTCTTTCCCCTTCCGGCGAGTGGGTGTTATTCATGCGCGATAACGCGGTTTATCAGGTGCCGGTCCGAGCCGATCAGTCTGCTTCTGACTCGCCACCGCAACCTCAATTGCTGTTTCGCGCCCTGGGGCAAACGGGAAGCCTCGCCTGGTCGCCCGACAGCAGGCGAGTGGCCTTCGTCAGCGACCGGGAGGATCATCGCTTTGTCGGGGTCATAGACCGCGAAACGCGCAAAATCACTTGGATGGCCCCCAGCGTGGAGCGCGACGGAAACCCTGTTTGGTCGCCCGATGGGAAAGAAATTGCCTTTTTTCGCCGACGCGGCGCGGGGTACTACGACCATGCACCCTCTCGCTCTGGCGGGCGTTTCACCGTTTGGATCGCTCGTGCGGATACAGGAGAAGGCCGCCGAGTCTGGGATCCAAAAGCGGTCGAGCAAATGCCTGCCTCGATACGAAACTTCCAGTGGGCCGGTGACCATTTTGTTTTTTCTTCTCCGCTCGGAGAATGGACCCATCTTTTCTCTGTTCCCGTCGCGGGAGGGACAATGCGGCAATTGACCCCCGGCGGTGGTATCATTGAACACTATTCCCTTTCCTCGGACGGCAAATGGATTTATTTCGACACCAACACCAACGATAGGGACCGGCGGCACATTTGGAAAGTCCCCACCAACGGTGAACAGGAAGCGGTTAGGCTGACTCAAAGTGAAGACATCGAAACCTACCCCGTGGTGCTGTCCTCGAACAATAAGGTCGCACACTTCATCGCCACCGCCCGTCATCCCTTATGCATAGCCGTAATTTCAACAAAAGGAGGAGAATCGAGGGTTATCGCACCCGCAAAGCTGCCAAAAGAGTTCCCATTGAGGGAACTGGTAATTCCGGAGCCAGTGACTTTGACAGCAGAGGATGGTTTTGAATCGTACGGCCAGCTTTTTCTCCCCAAAGATGCTCAGGCGGGGGATGGGCGTCCTGCAGTGGTTTTCATTCACGGTGGACCCCGCCGTCAAATGCTGTTGGGATGGCACTATAGCCATTACTATTCGCTGACGTATGCGTTCAATCAATATCTCGCCAACCGGGGTTACTTGGTGTTGTCCGTCAATTACAGAATGGGAATCGGCTATGGGCGCTCTTTCAGTCGAGCGCCGAACACGGGTCGAGGCGGTGGGGCAGAGTATCTCGACGTCTTGGCGGCTGGTCGATACCTGCAAACCCGCCCGGAGGTGGACCCGGCACGAGTTGGCCTTTGGGGCGGTTCTTATGGAGGGTATTTGACCGCTCTGGGGTTGGCTAAAAACTCGGATGTGTTTGCTGCCGGGGTTGACCTGAATGGTTGCCACGAGCGAGCAGGAGGTCAAAGAGAGGGGGTGGCCTATGAGTCGTCACCCATCGCCTATATCGATTCCTGGCGCTCCCCTGTCTTTTTAGCTCATGGTGACGACGACCGCAGTGTGGTTTTTTCACAAACTACCGGGCTTTATCAATTGCTTCGTGATCGGGACGTTCATGTTGAATTATTAGTTTATCCAGATGAGGTGCACGCATTTCTCATTCACGACCATGTGCTGGAGTTTTACGAAAAGGCGGCGGATTTTTTCGACCGGTTTTTGAAAACAAGCGCAAATCATGGAACGGAATGAGCTGCTGAGGACTTATTTTCATGCTTATGATTCGTGATAGGGCTATGAAGAGACATTCGGTCATAAATCTTGGATTTCACCACATTTCAGGATCAATTCATTCACATCTTGAAAAATATTTTGTTATTTTGTTGATGGTCATGCAGTTGCCTTTGACTTTTGCATCAACAATCGAAAGCCCCCCTCAGATAGAGATCGTTTTTAAACGAATTCCGTTAATGGGAACGTTTGTGGATTTTAAAGTAGTAACCCCAAAGGATCGTATAAAAGAGGCAGAAGAGGCAATTGAAAAGGCAACGGCAGCCATGCTGGATTTTGTCGATGTTGTCAGCTCCTGGGATCCCCAAAGCGACACTTCAAAAATAAACGCTAATGCGGGGAAACAACCTGTCAAGATTGAGGAACGGCTAATGCGTGTTCTATTGCGGGCCAAGGAAATATCCGAACTGTCCGGCGGCGCCTTGGACGTTACTGTTTCGCCTGTGTGCAAGATATGGGATTTGGAACAGAACAACCCGGTAATACCGGATAATAAGCAGATCCAAAAGGCGTTGAAACTGGTTAAGTACAAAGACTTGATTCTAGATCCACAAAAAGGTACAGCGTTTTTACGGCGTAAGGGCATGCGCATTGATCTCGGAGCGATTGCCAAGGGAGCGGCCGTGGACGTCGGGATCGCAAGTCTGCGTAAAAGTGGATTTGAGCATGCGCTGATTAATGCCGGGGGGGATCTCTATGCCATGGGTTCCAAACCTGACGGTCCCTGGAAAGTCGGTATCCAGGCACCCCGGGAAGAGCATGGAAAAGTGATGATGGAATTTGAAGTGGAAGACAGGGCCGTGGCTACATCCGGCGACTATGAAGAGATGGTGGTAATTAACGGAAAGCGATATCATCACATTCTTGACCCGAAAACA
This sequence comes from uncultured Candidatus Sumerlaeota bacterium, assembly GCA_964454265.1. Classification (GTDB taxonomy): domain Bacteria; phylum Sumerlaeota; class Sumerlaeia; order MWCT01; family JAUWMI01; genus JAUWMI01. Next base: position 5,014 of record CAYVXD010000191.1, read on the forward strand.
GGCCGACCTGCCGACAAATGCATCAGCGTTACGGTGATTGCGGAAAATGCCGAGACGGCCGACGTCCTGGCCACAGCTTTTTTCGTCCTGGGTCCTGATAGAGGAATGTATTTAAGCAAGCGCCTGCCGGAAGTTGAAGTACTTTTTGTCGACTCAGCCTTTAAGATCAGTCGCTCTTCCAGTTTCCCACACACTGAACAAAACGAAATATACTAGCTAATCCCCCTATTACTGGATTAGAAACCGTTCCCGACAGACTCTGAGGATTATTCATTAATCGCTTACTTGGTATTCTTTTTAGTCTGCGTGCTCGACGCTGATTCCTCGGGCTTCAACCATTCGCCCCCTTTATCAATATTGTCAGGGGTAAACACGTGGGATTCAAGAGTGATTTCCTGCGGGACCGATTGACTCTTTAAAATCCTGACGGCCGTATCAATCGCCTCGCGCCCACCGGTTGGATATTCAAAACACGCGTGCAGTATGCCTTGTTTGACGTAAGCCAAACCTTCGTGAGGCAGGCCATCAATTCCGCATGAGAACTAGAGAAGAGCGCATAGGAAGCGGCTGAGAGGACAGTGGGCCGTGGAGGAATCGAACCTCCAACCTTCTGATTAAGAGTAATATTCACGCCCTTTTGCAGATAACTGCACATTGCTGCATATTACTGCAAATAGTTGCAACGAAAAATCTTCATAAAAGCCTACCCTTTGCAAATTGCTGCATATTGCTGCATATTAGCGCACACAATCTAGCACACTATTAGCACAGTGGCATGTTGGAAGTCCCGCAAAGCGCTCCATAATATAGATACTTTTCATGTATCACATCATAACTAGCTGATCTTAATCCGGCGCTCACGGCTGATTTTATTGACCCCATAAGCAAGAAAAATCCAACCTAAAATAAACTGGGCAAATGCCTGCGTTTATTTGCATAAAACAAGCTAGTGTCTTGACCGCCGAGAAATGACAGGCTATAGAAGTTCTATCTTCCTGT
>CAYVXD010000192.1:0-5965 GCA_964454265.1 uncultured Candidatus Sumerlaeota bacterium
TTGCCGAACTGGAAAAGGAGATACTGAAACGCGTTAACAACCTGGGTATAGGGCCGATGGGCTACGGCGGCCGGACGACCGCACTGGCCGTCCATGCCGAGGTTTTTCCGGCCCATATCGCCAGTATGCCGGTAGCGGTTAATATTCAGTGCTGGTGCGCCCGCCATAAGGAGTCTGTACTGTGAAGGGTATTAAGCACGATATTATAGTCCTGGGTTCCGGCCTCGCCGGATTGCGCGCCGCCATCGAAGCTGCCCGGAACCCCGACCTCAATGTCGCCATCGTTTCCAAGGTACAATTGATGCGCTCCCACTCAGTCTGCGCCGAGGGTGGCACGGCGGCGGTCATGCGGCCGGAAGATGGAGACAGTTTCGAGCTGCATTCCTGGGACACTGTCAGGGGCGCCGATTTCCTCTGCGACCAGGACGTGGTAAAACATTTCGTCGAAGAAGCGCCCAAAGAAATACTGCTGCTGGAGCACTGGGGCATACCCTGGTCACGGCGTCCCGACGGGCGCATTGCTCAACGACCGTTTGGCGGCCATAGCTTTGACCGAGCGGTATTTGCTGCCGACAAGACCGGCTTTTTCGAAATGCAGACACTCTACGATACGCTCAACCAGTACAGCAACGTTACGCGATATGACGAATGGTTTATCACGTCAATTCTCACTCATGATGGGGAATTCCGCGGGCTGACTGCATTGGACATGACCACAGGGGAATTTCACGTGCTTAAAGGGAAGGCCTTGATTATCGCCTCAGGCGGTATAGGCCGCATCTCCGGCTTTACCACGTACTCCCATAGCGCGACCGGTGACGGTATCGCCATGGCATATCGAGTTGGTATTGCCTTGAAAGACATGGAATTCGTTCAGTTTCACCCGACAGGGTTGATTCCAACGGGTATTTTGATGACCGAGGCGTGCAGGGGAGAGGGAGGGTACCTGCGTAATAACAAAGGCGAGCGGTTTATGGAAAACTACGCGTCCAGTCGTATGGAACTTGCTCCCCGTGACATAATCTCTCGATCAATCGTGACTGAGTTCATGGAAGGTCGAGGCTTTAAAGTACCACAGGGGATGGACTATGTGCATCTTGATCTCACTCATCTCGGTGCCGATAAAATCAACGAACGCCTTGGCTTTATCCGGGAACTTTGCATGAAGTTCGTGGACGTTGATCCGGTTTTTAAGCCGATTCCTATTCGGCCCGTGTGGCATTACCTGATGGGAGGTATCCATACGGATATTAACGGTGCGACATCAGTTCAGGGAATCTGGGCTGCAGGAGAAGCCGCGTGCGTGAGCCTTCATGGTGCGAACCGGCTGGGGACAAATTCCACGGCTGAGTGTTTGGTCTTCGGCAAGATCGCAGGTGCAGAAGCCGCGAAGTATGTCGTGGGCAAGGAAGGGGCGACGACTGTACCCGAGTCGGATGTGGCTAAGCAGAGGGCATTCATTTTCGATGATCTCTTGAAGCGTGAGGGCAAGGAAACCGTTTATCAAATCCGCGTTGAGCTGCAGAAAAACATAGATGAGAACATGGGGATCTTTCGCACGGGTGAACAGATGCAGAAAGGCCTCGACAAGATTCGCGAGTTGAAGGATCGGTATCAGAAAATCGCCGTTCGGGATAAGAGCCGCGTATATAATACAGACCTGATCTTCGCAGTTGAGCTAGGCTTTATGCTCGACGTTGCCGAGGTGGTCGTAGAGGGAGGTCTGAAACGAGAGGAGTCACGTGGCGGCCACGCAAGAACGGATTTCAAAGAACGAGACGACGTGAAGTGGTTAAAACATACGCTGGCATACTGGACGCCAGACGGCCCCCGGTTCGACTCTTACCCGGTAACGATCACAACATGGAAACCGGTTAAAAGAACCTACTAGGAGGAAGTCATGCAATTCCCCACTGAAAAGAGGAAGGCATATCCCCATAAACTTGGATTACTTGGTTGGGCGTATGCAGGCAAGTATCGCGTAGAACGGTATCTTTATACATTACATCGCCTGACCGGTCTTGGCATTCTCCTCTATCTTGTGCTTCACATCTACGTGACGGGATTTAAAATCAGGGGGCAGGAAGCATGGGAGTGGGTTATGAATGCTGTGGGAGGAACTATTTTTCACCTGGGGGAATATGCACTTTTTGCAGCTGTTATTTTTCACGCGGCAAATGGCATTCGCCTGATCCTGACGGAGTTCGGCTACCTGTTAGGCAAGCCAATGCGACCGGTTTATCCCTACCCCCTTGCGATGATGCGTCAACGTCCCGTGATGATCCTGTTGATGGCATTAACCGTCATTATTGTTATCTATGGGGCAATGGACTTTTTTGCTTTCAAATAGAGAGGAGGCTACTATGCGGGAATCAACTCTATGGTTTTTGCATTTTATTGCCGGTGTTGTTATCATTGTTACACTTGGGATTCACTTTGGCATTATGCACCTTGATCACCTTCTTTTTTCTCTCGGGATAGGGGATAAGGATGTACTCTCTTACGAGTCTGTGCTTTATAGATCCCGAATGATATTCCATTTGGTGGTGTATCTAGTGCTTCTAGCCGCAGCGCTTTATCATGGCTTGTACGGGTTTCGGTCGCTGGTATTAGAGTTGCCGCTTGGGCAGACACTGGAGAAGGTAGTCGGTGTGGTCACCTTGTTAGGTGGGCTTGCCTTATTTACTTACGGTGCCCATGCTATCATCATCGGTTATACTCTATAGAAGGGAAGAGATATGTCGAGCGAGACAAAAGGAAGACGTGAGAAGCGGTACGGGAAACCCGTCATTTTCAAGATTCTGCGCTACGATCCGGATAAGGATCAAAAGCCGTATTACAAAACCTATCAATTTACGCTAGAGCGTGGTATGACCGTATTGGACGGAGTCATGCACCTCAAAGAAAACCAGGACAGCAGTCTCTCGTATCGCAAGTCGTGCCGCATGGGGATCTGCGGATCCTGCGCCATGTTTATCAATGGGCTTCCCCTGCTTTCCTGTCAGACGCAAATCGTCGAGTTGGATAGCGATGTGGTTGTTGTCCGGCCTTTGCCGAACTTTCCGATCATTCGCGATTTAGTGCCTGATCTTGATACGTTGTTCAAGAAACTTTGGGAAATTAAGCCTTACATCATACGTTCAGATGTAGACGAGATGGATCGTCCGAGCGGCGAGTTCGCCCAAACGCCGGAGGAACTGGAACGATATATCCAGTTTTCGTACTGCATCAAATGTGGCGCTTGCATTGCGGCCTGTCCTACCGTTTCGACGGATGACAAGTTCATTGGCCCTCAAGCCGCGGCACAGGGCTATCGCTATATTGTTGACACCCGGGACGATGGGTTCAAATCGAGATTGACTTCGTTGGATAGTAAACACGGTATCTGGCGATGTCATTTCCCAGGAGCCTGTTCGGAAGCCTGTCCGAAGGGGGTTGACCCTGCGTTCGCAATTCAGCTGTTGAAGCGTGGGGTCATTGCCAGACGCTACGGCGTAAAAAAGCCACATAAACCGGCTTCGCTTGCGGTTCAGCCAGAAGGTGTGAAGCCTCGACCGGATATTCCCCAGGCACCTGAGCCAACTGTGAAGTGAAAATGCGACCAGTTTTCATTTTTATTGCCCCTCTTCATCGCCTGGAACTCTACTGTTTCCAATCTACCATAACAGGTTTTCTGACACTCTCCAACCAGTTTTACATCATTCGATTATCCAAAGATTATCACGATCGATGCGCAGCTAAGGGAAATCTATTGACATCTGGTGCTAACTTAAATAAAATCTGGAACAAAAGGTACGGTGGCGCTGCGTGAGTATTTTCACAAGAAACATTTTCTGTCGATTTTGGAGGTCACGTCTGACAATTGGCGGGGCGATCTTGCTTATTGTCCTGGCTCTTGGTGCGGTGTCTTCCAATACTTCACCACATTCCTTCATTGTGCTTTATTCAGGCAATCGTCAGAGTGAGCTGGAGCCGTGCGGGTGCCGCACAAAACAACTCGGCGGCATTGACAAAGAGGCGCGTTATATACAGGACACCGAGAAGTTGAATGTGCCGGTGCTCAAGGTAGATTCTGGCGGATTCATTGATTTTTTCCTTTCAGAGAATGAGCGGCTCAAGTCGAAGTTCCTCCTCAGCATTATGGAGCAGATGCAATTTCATGCGGTCAATGTCTCGGGGCAGGATTTGAAAATTGGAACTGACCTTCTTGTCTCGCTGAAAAATCAAAACAAACTGCCTCTTGTTTCTGCAAATATTGTGGACAAGGAATCGGGTGCCCCCATTTTCGACCCATACCGTCTGGTGAAGATACCAACAGGGGAGGGGCAGGAGTCGCTGACCGTCGGAATTGTGGGAGTGACCTATTCTGTGGCTTCAACATACCGGAGAGTAGCTCCACAGACACCGAAGCTGGAGCGATCAACAATGGAAATCGGTCCAGTTCCTCCCGTGAAAGAAGTCGAGCCTGAGATCGGAGGCAACTTTGAGGCAGACCCTGGCCGGTGGTTGCAATTTCAATACGGTCCTGAGACAGGGTCATTTCAGCCGGTTCAGCCTGAGCGTGGGTCAGGGAATTTAGTGCGTCCATCCGTACCCGGACGGCCTGCACAGACGGCTGCCGACCAACCGCAACGAATCGTCCCCACTCAGGAAGCCGCGTTTCAGCCCCCAGCACAACGCCCAAGCACGTCCGCTACACAAGATAGTCGTGGCCGCGCGCGAGTGGCTCGTGAGACAGGGGGCGAAGCAATCCAGGCTCGCGTTCCTAAATTATCTTCCGCAGCATCAGGCGAACCAGCGCCATATGACATCATTGACCCTACCAGCACCCTGAATAAGCTGATGCCCGAGCTTAGAAGCAAGTGCGACATCGTGATGGTGCTCAGCCACCTTGGTCTTAACGGTTCAAAAAAACTGGCGCGCGAGATCAATGGAATTGACATTGTCATTTCAGGAGCACCGTCCGCGATCCAGTACCGACCTGTGCAGGAAGGTGGCACATTTATCGTGCATCCCGGGTTTGGCGGCCGCTATCTGGGCAAATTGCTTGTCGAGATGGATCAGAATCGCCGGATCAGTAAGGCCAACGGTGAAAATATCGAAATTGCGGATCCCATGCAACCCGATCAGGCAATTACGAAGCTCATTGATGAGTATAAGAAAGAGACACAGAAGCTGCGGCCACAACCTCGCCCAGCCAGCGCCCAAATTACCTATGCGGGGGTAGCGCATTGCAGTGCCTGCCACGAGCCGCAGCATACATCCTGGGCAGCGACACAGCATGCCCAAGCCATGCGCACTCTGATTACCAAGAAGCAGCAGTTTAATCCTGATTGCTTGCAGTGCCACACTACCGGGTATAAGGATAACAATGGATTCCGGGATCTGCGGACTTCGCCGGCTATGGTCAACGTGCAGTGCGAGATCTGCCACGGCCCGGCCTACAGGCATACCATTGAACAGCGCATTTTCGACCAGCAAAAGAAGCGCGCTGCTGCAGGCACTGCCACTATCTCCAAATTTACTCCCCCCCATACCCCTAAAGCTGTCGTTAGTCCAGCTCTATGCCTGAAATGCCATAATGAAGAGCACGACGACAATTTCAACTTCGAGCACGACCTCAAGCTGGTCTCTCACCAGCAGTGATCAACCGCAGATTGACAAGGCAACACTGGAAATCAACGAAATTGTAAGGGCGCCCCACCGCGGCGGGCCGGTTGTCCTTATTGCATGGGCAGATTTTTGTTGATGTTGGCTGCCATATGCGATAAGAATAGTAGTTGATGCCTTTTAGAGAAGAGGCAGAGTTGCTCTTTGGGCCGATTTTTTAGGTCAAGCCATCGGTGGCGCTGACTCGGGCCTTCATGCTATGGAAAATCGCGACCGAGCGGTGGGATGGCCGAGTGGTTGAAGGCGGCGGTCTTGAAAACCGTTGAGCGAAAGCTCCGTGGGTTCGAATCCTACT
>CAYVXD010000193.1:0-5935 GCA_964454265.1 uncultured Candidatus Sumerlaeota bacterium
GTCATTGCCCAACCTTGCTTCCTCTCCCCTTGTGGGAGAGGATGGAGGTGAGGGGGATTATTGCGTGAGCAAAATGCTAATTCATTTGAAAAAGAGCCTGAGATATTTCATTTACTTAATGATCATATTAGGCGGCTTTGTATTCACAAACTGTGATCATCGAAGTAGCGCTGAAAAAACTGAGGAAGATAAAATAATGCAAACTTCTCATCAAAATAAGGACGAGAGGAAACCGAATCAATTGATAAATGAGAAGAGTCCGTATTTATTGCAGTATGCGTATAATCCGGTAGATTGGTATCCGTGGGGGAAAGAGGCGTTTGAAAAGGCAAAGAAAGAAGACAAGCCAGTATTTCTTTCCATTGGTTACTCTACCTGTCACTGGTGTCACGTAATGGAGAAAGAATCCTTTGAGGATCCGGAAGTTGCACGTTTGATGAATGAAACCTTTATCTGCATCAAGGTGGATAGAGAGGAAAGACCCGACATAGACAGTATCTATATGGCCGTGTGTCAGATGATGACCGGGAGCGGTGGCTGGCCCCTTACTATTATTATGACTCCCGATAAAAAGCCTTTCTTTGCCGCTACATATATTCCTAAAGAGAGCAGGTTTGGGCAGCCCGGGATGAAGGAGTTGATCCCTCAGATCGAAAAGATGTGGAAGTCGGAGAGGGAGCGGCTGGAAAATATTGGGACGGAGTTGACTTCGGCTCTTAAGGAAAGACCGGCAGATGTACCAGGCCCCGAGCCTGGCGAGGATGCTCTCCATCAGGCCTATAAGGAACTTGCTGCCTCTTTTGACGAGCACCACGGCGGATTCGGCGGTGCGCCGAAATTCCCCTCACCGCACAACCTCTTTTTTCTGCTTCGCTACTGGAAGCGTACCGGCGATCAAAAGGTTCTCTCAATGGTGGAGAAAACTCTTGGCTCAATGCGGCTCGGTGGCGTCTACGACCATATAGGCTTTGGCTTCCATCGTTACTCTACTGACGCTGAATGGTTGCTTCCCCATTTTGAAAAGATGCTCTATGACCAGGCAATGCTGGTAATGGCTTACACTGAGACTTATCAGGCGACGGGGAAAGAAGAATACAAACAGACGGCGCGTGAGATTCTCACCTATGTATTGCGCGATATGACTGCTCCCGAGGGCGGATTTTATTCCGCTGAGGATGCCGATAGTGAAGGAGAGGAGGGGAAATTTTATCTCTGGACTGAAAAAGAAATCCGCCAGGTGCTTACAGCTGAGGAAGCAGAACTGGGGATAAAAGTCTTCAACGTCGAAAAGGAAGGTAATTTTACCGAAGAATCAACGCGCACGAAGACAGGCAGAAACATTTTGCATTTGCAAGAGCCCATCCCCGAACTTGCCAAGGAGCTAAAAATACCGGCTGAGAAGCTCAAGCAGAGGCTAGAGAGAGCAAGAGAAAAGCTGTTCGCTTTCCGAGAAAAGCGCGTGCATCCCGAGAAGGACGACAAGATTTTAACCGATTGGAATGGCTTGATGATTGCAGCAATGGCGAAGGCTGCCCGCGTACTTGGTGAGGATAAATTCGAAGCAGCAGCAAGGAAAGCAGCAGATTTCGTCCTTACCAGAATGCGCAGCGCAAACGGGCAGCTTTTTCATCGCTTCCGGGATGGCGAAGCGATAATACCTGGTTTTCTGGATGACTACGCATTTCTTATCTGGGGCTTAATCGAGCTGTATGAAACGACTTTTGAAGTGAAATACCTGGAGGCTGCGAACGAATTGAATAAAGCGATGATTGACCTCTTCTGGGATGATGAGGGTGGTGCATTTTACTTTACCGCGGATAATGCAGAGAAACTTTTGGTGCGGAAAAAAGATTTTTATGATGGTGCGTATCCGTCGGGCAATTCGGTCGCAATGTTTAACCTCCTGCGCCTTGGTCGTATGACGGCCAATACTGAATATGACAAGAAAGCCGCGCGTCTTAATCGCGCCTTTTCCCCACTGATCTCCAGAGCACCCATAGCCTGCACCCAGCAACTGGCTGCCCTGGATTTTGCTATCGGCCCCTCATACGAAGTGGCTATAGTTGGTAACTTCCATGCAGACGACACCAGAGCAATGCTCACTGCGCTTCGACGTAGGTTTATCCCTAATAAGGTGGTACTTTTCCGTCCGGCTGCAGAAGAATCTCCCGCAATTGCGCGCCTTGCCGAATTTACCCGCTATCTATCAAGCCAGAAAGGAAAAGCCACCGCCTACGTGTGTCGCAATTATGTATGCAATCTCCCCACCACAGATATCAACAAAATGCTGGAATTATTGAACGTCCCTCAGTAAAAAAGCACTTGATTCTAAAGCAAAGATTGGACTCTCGCCACAGAAGAATTACCTATGTATGACCCAATAGAAATATGCAAAGCGACTCAGGCCCAAGTCTGCCGGGAGAAACTAAGAAAATACTACCGCATCGCAAGGGGCGGCAAATGGTATGGCGGCATCGCTACCGCAGACTGCTGCGGATGTCAACTCAGGTGCATATTCTGCTGGAGTGGCAAGCCAAGAGATCACCCAGAAGCCGTTGGCAGATTCTATAGCCCACAAGACGTTTTCCATGCCCTCATCCACTGCGCAAAAAAATGCAGATATCGCCAACTCAGAATTAGTGGAAATGAACCCACTTTAGCCAAAGAACACCTCCTTGAAATCCTCGAACTCGTTGACCAAACCTCGTACTCTTTCATTCTCGAAACCAACGGACTGCTCATAGATGAAGACTACGCCGATTCGCTCAAACAGTTTCGAAATCTCCACGTCAGGGTTTCAATAAAAGGAAGTAATCCTGAAGAATTTGCGCTTCTGACGCTGGCAAAACCAGAATACTTCCATTACCAAGTCAATGCATTAAGGCACCTCTATGGAGCCGGCGTGAGTTGCCATCCCGCAGTGATGCTTTCCATGACACCAAAACAGAACCTTCAGAAATTCAAAATGGAACTCAAAAACATCAGTGCAGCCCTGGCGGACGACCTCGAAGAAGAATATATCTTCCTCTACCCCCATGTAGTAAAGCGACTAAAGCGACACAGACTAAAGCCACTCATAGCCTACACGCCGGATGGAATCCCTGAGCAACTCATATGACAAATCTGCAAGAGAAGTGCTAAACATCTAGCGGAGAATACGCGACTTTTCCTTAGGAACGGGGGGTAACAATTTTAATTGCAAGATAGGTGGCGGACGATTAGCGTATTCTTATTCTTGGAAATTTCGGGTGTATCCTACTATTTAGGAGTGCGGTAGCGGAACGCAGTGAAGCTACCGCCTACCCGCCATAGGCGGGCTTTGTTATTCGCGGGCTTCGATTACGAGAAAAGCCGAAGCTGCGCTTCGGCATATGAAAGCGTCCGCCGCGGCGGACTATTGCGTCGCTTGCGCACTCCAAAGATAATTATAGGTAACTGATGATCCTTAAGCGTTGCAGTGTGATAGCAAAACGTAGTGTAGCCACTGTCTCCTTGCTGCTGGCAGGCTTTGTTATTCGTAAGCCGAGATTACAAGATAAGTCGCAGCTATGCTTCGGCGTATGAAGGCGAAAGCTATACTGTTGCGTCGCTTGTGCACTCCCCAAACAATGTAGATTTTTAATCTTTGGAGTGCGGCAGCGAAACGTACTGTAGCTACCGCTTTGCATAACATAAGCGTAAGCTTATGCCATCATCATTAATGCTTGCAAGCTATTGTTCCGATAGTGAGAGCGCCCAGATAATCCATGCGAATGCACCCTAGAAGGTAAAGTATGTCAGAAAAGGATAAAAGCAGCTGGCATCATAGCCCAATGCACGTTTTTGTACCAAGTGCGACTTATATGGTTACGGGAGGAACATATAAGAAGAAGCCCTTCTTTCAAGGGAAAAGACGGCTTGGTTTTCTCCTTGAACAATTATTTCTCTGTGCAAAAAGACGCGCCTGGCAGTTGCAGGCTTGGTGCATATTGCCTAATCATTACCATTTTATTAGCATGGCGCCAGTATAAGTTGCCAGACTATCTGATTTTGTGAGAGATTTTCATTCCCACACCGCATTGTATGTGAATGAATTAGATGGAACACCATCGCGCAAGGTCTGGTTTCAATACTGGGATACCTGTATTACATTTGAGAAAAGTTATTATGCTCGATTAAATTATGTTCATAATAATGCAGTGAAACATCAAATGGCAAAAGTTGCTACCGAGTATACTTTCTGTTCGGCTCGCTGGTTTGAACAAAATGCTGAGTCTTCTTTTTATCGCATGGTTAGTTCATTTAGATATGATAAATTGAACGTGCTCGATGATTTTTGACTTTTGGAGTGCGGGAGCGGGGCGTAATATAGCTACCACCTTCCCGCTATAGGCGGGCTTCGATTACGAGAAAAGCCGAAGCTGCGCTTCGGCATATGAAAGCGTCCGCCGCGGCGGACGCACTCCGAAAATAATTATAGCAGCCCAAGGCCTGGAGAAGATTAAAAGGAAGGTGAGTGATGGATCCGGTTTTGCTCTCCCGTATACAGTTTGGCCTGGTGGCGGGCTTTCACTTTATCTTCCCTCCCACAACCTTTGGACTAACATTTGTCATATTAATTCTCGAAACTCTCTACCTCAAACGTAATGAAGAGCTCTATAAGAAGCTCTCGGCGTTCCTGATAAAGATTCTGGGACTGGTTTTTGTCTTAGGTGTTGCCACTGGAATCGTACTGGAATTTGCCTTCGGCAACAATTGGTCTGAGTATTCCCGGCTGGTTGGCGACATTTTTGGCGCACCCCTGGCAGCAGAGGGGATTTTTGCCTTTTTCCTTGAATCGGTGTTCCTCGGCGTGCTTTTGTTTGGCAGAAATCGTGTCTCTAAGAAGGCCTACTGGCTTGCAGCATTTATGGTGTTCTTTGGGGCTCACCTCTCAGGCTTGTGGATACTTATAGCCAATTCCTGGATGCAGACGCCTGCAGGTTTCAAGATTGAAGGCGGCAGGGCTATCCTTACCAACTTTTTCCAGGCAGCCGTTAATCACTCCACCATTATTCGCTTCATTCATACTGTAATTGCGGGCTGGATAACCGGCTCGCTTCTGGTCGCAGGAATAAGTGCCTGGTATTTGCTCAAAAATCGCCACATAGAATATGCAAAAACTCTGCTCGGGATCGCACTGATTATTTTTATTCCCACTGCCATCATTCAGCTTTTTACCGGACATGCCCATTCCGTACAGGTGGCAAAAACCCAGCCCGAGAAAATGGCTGCCTACGAAGCACTCTGGGAAACCAAAACGGGTGCGCCACTGGCGATTTTTGGCATTCCAGACGAAAGTAGGCAAAAGACCCACCTCTATATTGGATGGCCGAAAATGTTGAGTCTTCTTGTACACCTCGACCCCAACGCGGAGATAAAGGGATTTAATGCATTTCCCGAAGATGAGCGGCCGCCGGTTTTCCTGCCTTTTGTCTCTTATCACATCATGATCGGACTTGGGGTGCTGTTTATCGCCATTGCTCTGGCAGGTTCATATCTGGCCTTAAGGAAAAAACTATGGGATTCAAAATGGTATCTGACAGTGCTGCTCTATTCCATCCCACTCCCCTATTTAGCCAATGAGTTTGGCTGGATAGGGACGGAGGTAGGGAGACAACCCTGGGCGGTCTATCGAGTGCTCAGGACCGCGGATGCCGCTTCTGTCGTGGTCCCTGCAGGTCAAATTCTCTTCTCCCTGATCATGTTTGGACTTATTTACCTGTTCCTCTTCTTAATATTTCTTCACGTATTGATCAAATTCGTGAGGCAGGGGCCTGAAGCAGACATTTCCACGGGATACTGAGTAATGGAATTAACAGGGAATAAAAACGGAGGCTGACGATGGAGACCTGGGACGTGCTGCGCACCATATGGTTTTTAATCATCGGTGGGCTTCTGGTCGGTTATTCTATAC
>CAYVXD010000194.1:0-5288 GCA_964454265.1 uncultured Candidatus Sumerlaeota bacterium
ACCTAAAGCCAGGGCAACTTCGAATTCAACCTCCTGGTCAAAGTTGACCCATCCCGTTACCCCCAGTTTTTGCAGTTTCCCAATAAAATCCAGTTCCGGGATTGTCACCTTACCATTCTGAGTATCAAAGCGTCCTTTTGCGGAGTAAAATTGCAGCTCTTGAAGCTCGGGGATTTTTGTCAGGCCAGCGATGGCATCGAGCACCGGTACATTATTCAAGCGCCCATCAGAGACATCGAACGTCACATTGCCGGAGAGATTTTTGGCAAGGCTTTGCGGCTGTAAACCTTGTCCCTGTACAGCAGACTGACAATTCAGCGTACCTTCAATCACATTACGCAATGGTGGAACAAAGGCATCAGTGAAAGGAGCAATCGCAAGATTTTTTGCTTGAAGTTCCACATCGTAGCGAAAACCAGGGACGTTTGTCTGCACCTTGCCCGTAAGGTTCACATCGCCCTGATTCATCTTCATCGCACACTTGTCAATAGTTACGATACTCTTGTCCACCAGGAAGTGCACCATGAGATCCGTCATGGTAAAATCGGAGAAAACAAGTGAGGCGATGTCAATGCTTCCCTCCAGGTTCAGATCGCTAAGGTCAATGGGACCGATCTCCTGGGACGGCGGAGCAGAAGGTATTGACGTTTGCTTAGACGACGGCTGCCTACCTCTTGTGGCTTGGCCACTCATGGTTTTACCTGGCATCTGGATTATATCGCCAAGGTACTGATCAAGGTTCAGTCCTTTTGATGTAATGGTTACATTTGACTTTGCAGCTGGTTTGCGTAAATCCACGAGTGCTTTGCAAGAAAGCCTCTGAGGAGGCAGACTGCCGCGTGCAAGCTCCAGAGTGAGTAATTTAAGATCAAAGAGCTGACCAGCCATGCTTATATCGTGCGCCAGTACGACCCTGAATGCTTGGTCTGCGGCTTGTGGCATATCTTTGCGAGCCAGACGAATATTTTCCACGGTCAGATTCCCCTTGCTGTTCACTTTCTGCAAATTGTTGGCCAGCTCAAGTGAGGTGACGGAATTGACGGTGCCCGATTTCAGCTCAACATCGGGCAGGTATTGATGAATAAAATCAGCCATTAGCCGCTCGTTAATCCCCTCAAGTGATATGTCAAACTTTCCATCGAGCGTGTCAAGGTCTACACTTCCCGCAACTGCAAGTTGGCCGGCCGGCTCGTTTAATTTACGCAGCCGCGTTTCAAAGGAGCGGACTGTGGCAGTCTTGCGTTTGGCCAGCACGACATCATACGTCGAGTTGGTCGAGAGTCCGCTGAAGGCCATGCCTGGAAGGCTTACGGAGAGGTCTTTTACATCGCTTGTTCCCTTAAAAACAATTGTGTCGAGATTGTTTTCGCACACGAGTTCCGATGCGGTGGAAAAACTTCCCTTCGTCAGCTCAATTCCACCAATGGCGGCAAGGATTGGATTGAAAAGCTCGAGACCTAGATCGCTGCATTGAATGGTTAACTTTGAATCTGGTACCTTCAGCCTGGCACCCGGTTGGGCAATCTCTTGCAACGGAAGTTTCACTGGTTTGGCGAGCATGATCTCCGCAACCCGACGGTTTCTTTCCTGTAAATCAAGGGTAAACGTGTCCACCGAGGCAATGTTTGTATCATAATAAAAGCCCATCTTATAACTGGAGTTGAGCCCAAGAGCATATTCCGGTTTGGAGGGCACCGTGGGTAACTGCAAAGCGATATTGCGCACGGTGAGAGCCCCTTCGGCGAGAATCTGCTTCTGCGAATCGTTTGCCTGGAGCTTACCCTGAAAATCAACCAGCGCAGATTTCAGGCTTACCTCTTTCACGTCTGCATAGAACATGCGAAACGCAGTGAGATCCAGATTCTTCATGGTGATTGTCGCATCCATCTTTTTGCGCTTCAGATCGGCGGTACTCTCCAGCCGAACTTCTCCGCTCCGCTTTCCGTTTTGTGAGACAACAATCTCAACGGGTTTGACGATAAGCGTCTCGCCATTCTCCAGTGAACAGCTCAGCTTCGCGGCAACGTCCAATGAGCCAAGGTCGCTGCCTGCCACTGCAGCTTTGAGATTGCGAACCTCCGCATCGCCGGTCAGACGAATCTTCTTGCCTTGCTCGTGCGAAGTTACAAGTGTATCGAGCCGAATGACACCTCCCTTGAGATCAAACTCTGGCGATGGGACAAGAAATGGCTCAAACTGTGTGATGTCGAGATCGTGGATTCTCAAAACAAACCGGGTTTCTGCAGGAGCTGATCCAGGGAGTTCCGCCTGCCCGAGAGCAATAACAAGTGGTTGGTTGAGAGACCCTTTGCCAAACTCTCTCCCCTTCTGCGATGCGTGGAAGTTGAACTGGTTCAGCTTGGCGAGCTGCTGTTTCAGGTTAATCTGCCCATCGTACTCCGCGGCGACCTGCATAGGCTCCGTAGGCTGAGGATGGAATGCGGGAGCAAGCACACTAAAATCACGCACGTCTACGGTACCAGCCACACGAACTGCTTTCCCGGCTTCGGTTATCTCAAGATCGTTATTCACATTAATCGTTGTATCTTGAAATTGTACACCGGCATGGGCAAATGCGAGGTCAAGAAGATTCCGGTTGATGTCCTTCACAGCCACGGTCAAAGCACCTTCCTGCGTCGCAGTATTCAAATTGCCAGTAATGTTAATCTCGCCGCCCGGTCGGTCATTATGCATGAATGCAAAGCTCAGTGCACGAAGAGCGAGAACCCCTGCCTCCTCCAGCTTGATATCGTGATGCGAGGAGAGCGCGAAATTTCTAACCTGCACTCCCTGCAGAGTTCCCTGCACTCCTGTGATGGATAAGTCGCCGGTGCAGGTCATTCCTTTGAGCGTGGAATCCAGGGTGATTTGCGAATCGAGCTGAATTTTCCCCTGGTGAATGTCAGTGGCTGTGCCTTCGTGCAAGCGCGGTTCTGCATGGAGGTGTAAAGAGCCGCTACGCCCCGCCACCAGATCCTTTACTTCCACGACAATGTTGTTTATTGCCAGTGATCGCGGTGTCCCGGGTTTCTGACTCTCATCAATCACCGAGATGTTGGTATCGGCAATTCGAATAGATTCGATGGCAAGCTTTGGCAAGGCCAGTTTTGTGGGTTTTGCTTTAGATGGCTTCTTAACCGGGGCTCGTTTTGCTGGCGCAACTTCAGGCATGGCCCTCTCTGCCGGTTCAAAATTCCATTGTCCTTTAGCATCGCAGCGTGCAGTCAGTTGAAGCCCTGCCAGATCGAGTTGCTTAATGGCCATCTTCCTTTTCACAAGAATGGCGAGCAAATTATACTGTACATCGAGCTTTTCGATATGAAGCAAGGGTTGCTGATCTTCCAGACTAACTGCTGTGAGCTTTTGGATCTGAATGCGGCTGAACGGATGCAGCTCAATACGTTCCACGGTAATCTTCTGGCCGATTTGCTTTCCCAATCTGACGAGCAAAACTCCTCTAAGAAATCTATCCGAGGTCACGTACAGGTATGTTGAGATCACAACCAGCAGGAGTAGCACGGTAGCGGCGATGGCTACGATCGCCAGGATCTTTTTCCATCGTCGCCGGGTTCCGGGTTTTTTGTTGGAGGAAGTATTGTTTTGTACCATCATGCTTGCGCTCCCAAGGGTTCTTCAAGCAGTGCTTTCACTGTCAAGCGGCCGGGCCAGCTAGTCGAGGCCTGGTGAATGCGTTCCAATGCGAGCTGAAGATCGCGCTCATCGGTATCCATCCTGAACACCCCGCAGATATTACATCCAAGTTGTAAGAGTTGCGAGACGTCAATATTCTCTATCGGCCTGGCCATAACATAGGTTCCATCTGCTGCGGTTGTAACGAGCTTCGCCTCTTCCAGGGTGTGCAGGATCAGATTCAAATCCGCATCCGGGATAAGTAGGCGATCGGCTAGTTGTGCAGCGGTCATGCCGCCAGCATTGTGGCGGAATTGGTTAGCGATCACCAGCAGCACGGCCAGTACTACTCTGGAATCCATAACCTGGGGCGGAGATTCAAGCATGGCTTTCCGACACAACCTGCCGAAATGCTGCGTTACATAGGAAACCTCGTTGCCCAATAGCACAATATTCCAAAGAATATAAATCCAGATCAAGAAAATCGGAACCGCACCAATTGATTTCAGAAAGATGCTGATCCTGGGACTAACAACGTAGAACCCGAAGGCCAACTTAGCCACTTCCCATAGTGCGCCGGCTACCAAGCCGCCTGCCAGGGCGCTGCGAAAGCGAACAGGAGCGTTGGGAATAAGGCAGTAGCCCAGCGTCAGAGCCAGGCTCGTGATGCCATAAGGAACAATGAGCAAAAGCGCCTTGCCCACAACGCGGCCGTATGTTTCCATTAGTGACGTAAGAAAAATAGAGATGCCAATAAGAATTGGCGCGCAGATGACAATTGCCGTAAAGGAAGAAAAGATGCGCAAAAAGCTTCGGCGCTTGCCCGTATACCAGACCTCGTTAAACGTCTTCTCAACAGTAGAGAAGAGCGCAACACAGGCCAACACCAGGCCAACAACTCCAAAAAGCCCTATGGCGCTGGAATTCTCGCGAAATGCCTGAAAATAGCTCTGGATCGTCCGCTCAGTCTCCATGCTGGCTGAAGGCACCAGACTCTTGTCCAGAAATCCAATGACAGTGTCTTCTATGTTCGATGTCCCACCTACGAAAACAGGGGCAAGGAGCGTGAGCAGGGCAATGAACGGAAAAATGGACAGAATGGTCGTATACGTCAAAGCAGCGGCGCGATGCGGACACTTGTCGTCAAAGAATTGATCATGTAAGAAAATGCCAAATTGTGATAGGCGCAGTATGAACCTGCGCCCGATTCCCAGACCCTCGGCCGATTGGCGCAAGAACCCTTGTTTTATCCGTAGTAGCCACATAGTTTGTCACCTCTTCCCTTGAGACTTTTCAATCCGAGTGCGCGACCATGGCCATGCGCATCTCTCCATCCTGCCTCCTCCTGCGCGCTGAGATCATCCTGGCTTGACCCTTGCATCGCAAAATCGCTTTAAAGAGCACGTCAGCCTGTCATGGCCCAAACGCTATTGCTGGCTACCCTGACCGCATTAGCCACGCATAATGTTTGCCCAAGCGAGTGCCGCTTCAGGGTGAATATGACTCAACCATATCCTCTGCCAAGAACGGCGACAGGAAATCACCGGCCAATTGCGAAAGAAGCGAAAAGCCACTCATTTAAAAAGATCGAAAAAATTGCATTTTTTTGTTGCATTCGGAATCATGTTGTTTATACTTACTTTTCGATAATCATATAG
>CAYVXD010000194.1:5298-5861 GCA_964454265.1 uncultured Candidatus Sumerlaeota bacterium
GCTGCAATAAGTTTTTCGTTTTGCTAGCAATAAACGCTAGAGGGAGGTATAGACCATGAAGAAGCTGGTAGCCGCTTTGATCGTCATTGCTGCAGTGGTGGCGATTGGGGTCTATTCGTACAAGCAGTACAAGTATTACTATCCAACCCCAATAGATCTTCCTCCTCCCGTGGAAGAACAGACGGGGCCTGGCCAACAACCACCAGAGGTTCCCCGGTAATCTAGTGTGGTTTGCAAAGTAGCTTGACCGGGCACAGATCCTGGGGAGGATTAATACCCGTGGCAGTTTGCCTTGCCCTGGGCGCATGGATCTTGACGGTGCCCTTTATTATGTAATTCGGGAGAGCGGAAGGCGGTGCATCTGAAAGGTGTGCCGCAGGAGAGAAAATCTCCTGCGGCACGTTTTTATTTTTGGCTCTTTCTTAAATGAGTTACCATTTTGGGAGAGATAATCCCTACGCACAAGGCGTATTTTCAACCTCACCTCGCCTGAGGCGGGTAAACCTTACTCCTCTCGCCTAGGCGAGAGGGAAGGGGTGAGGGGGCTATGAATGCATTAACAA
>CAYVXD010000195.1:0-2638 GCA_964454265.1 uncultured Candidatus Sumerlaeota bacterium
ATTGCCCAACCTTGCTTCCTCTCCCCTTGCGGGAGAGGATGGAGGTGAGGGGGATTATCAATCTCCTTAGATGCTAACTCATTTGACAAAGAGCCACATAAATTTTCGCGATGAACAAGTATGAATATATCTGAGTCTATCTGTGTTCATCTGTGTTCATCTGCGTTCATCTGCGGTTTCAATTTAAAGTCATTACAAGCGCAGATGCACGCGGATACACAGAGATTTAGATTCCTTGCACAATTTTTTGTGAAGAACCTGGAAATTTAGCAAAGGTGTCTCGATGATCAGCATTACGAAACTCTGCTGCGACTACGAAACCTCAGGTGACGCGATCCGCTATGGCTCTCACGCGCCGGAAACGAGCAATGGCGGTCCTCTGCGCCCCACACCGCGCTCGGCCAAAGAGCGCCGACCCGTGGTTGCATGGAACGTTACGCGACGCTGCAATCTCAAATGCATTCATTGCTACACGGACTCCGACGAATCTGCGTCGCCCGACGAGTTAACCACCGATGAAGGAAAAACACTCCTCGACGATCTGGCGGCCTTTCAGATTCCAGCGCTCCTCTTCTCCGGCGGCGAGCCTCTTATGCGCAAGGACATTTTCGAACTCATTGCCTATGCCCGCAAGCTCGGTATCCGCTCGACACTCTCCACTAACGGCACCCTGATTACGCCCGAAATCGCCCAACGCGTGAAAGACGCCGGCGTATCCTACGTCGGTATTAGCCTGGATGGGATTGGCGAGGTCAACGATCACTTCCGCGGCAAAAAGGGCGCGTTCGAACTTGCCATGCACGGGTTCAAAAACTGCGTGGCGGTTGGTCAGAAAGTCGGGCTGCGCATGACTCTGACGCGTCATAATTTCAAGGAATTACACGGCATCTTCGATTTTATTGAGCGCGAACAGATCAATCGCGCCTGCTTCTATCACCTGGTCTATTCTGGCCGCGGCAGTAGTATCGCCGACGAAGACCTTACCCATAGCGAATCGCGCGCCGCAGTTGATATAATCATTGAGCGCAGTATTGATTTTCACCGGCGTGGTTTGAAAAAAGACATCCTCACTGTGGACA
Source organism: uncultured Candidatus Sumerlaeota bacterium (assembly GCA_964454265.1). Classification (GTDB taxonomy): domain Bacteria; phylum Sumerlaeota; class Sumerlaeia; order MWCT01; family JAUWMI01; genus JAUWMI01. The sequence continues at coordinate 1,080 of CAYVXD010000195.1, forward strand.
ACCACGTTGACGGCGTCTACCTGTATCGCAAAATGCGCGAGCAAATGCCCGAGCGGGCTGAGGCCATTCTGAAACTCCTGAAGTGGAATGGCGGCGGGCTCTACAGCTCAGGCGTGGGATTTGCAGACATTGACTTCCACGGCAACGTTCACCCTGATCAATTCTGGATGCACTACAGCTTCGGCAACGTCCGCAAGCGCAAATTCAGCGATATCTGGATGGATACCTCCGACTCCCTGATGGCCGGCTTAAAGGATCGCCGCGCGGTGATAAAAGGACGCTGCGCTGAATGCCAGTGGTTCGACGCATGCGGCGGGTCGTTGCGCGTGCGCGCTGATCTGGTCTATGGCGACCCCTTTGCCCCTGATCCCGGTTGCTATCTCTCAGACGAGGAAATCGCGTTGACTCCCGAAAAACAACACGCCCTTGAGTCCCGCGGCGAAATCTTCCCCATCCCCCAACGCCTGTTACAATAGGTCTCCCTATTTCCTTCCCTTGTTAATTTGCATAAATGTAGAAAAAAAGTAGGTATTGGTATCTTTTTCTCTTGAAAAAGAATCATAAAAAATTTATCTGTTAATCATTACTATAAAATCAATGAGAGGAGGAGGGTGAAAAATGAAAACGATAAACTCTTCAAAGCTAATTTCCAACTTCTTGCTTATTCTCTTTATCATTTTTCCACTGCTATCGCAGGCCGCTGTGATTATCGTCCCGGGTGATTATTCAACTATCCAGGCGGCGATTGATGCTGCTATGCACGGGGATGAAATCATAGTGTCTCCCGGTACGTATAATGAGCATATCAATTGGGGCGGTAAGAACATCGTCCTACGCTCTACCGACCCCACGAGCTCTTCCATCGTGGCCAGTACCATCATTAGTGGCGATACAGACGGCGATGGCCATGGCGACGGCACTGTAGTTACGTTCTCCGGCACGGAGTCTGCTAACTGTGTACTCTCCGGCTTCACCATCACCAAGGGTGCTAGTACCGTGGGTGGCGGTATCAATGCAAACAACACCCTGGCTACCATTCAGTACAATATCATCTCTGGCAATGGGGTTTCCGATTGGGCGGTTGGCATTGGCGGGGGAATCGCCCGTTGCCAGGGCACCATCCAGAATAATACCATCTCCAATAACTCAGCGTCTGGGTCATCAGGTGGTATGGGAGGTGCACTTTACGGGTGCAACGGCATCATCCAGAACAATACCATCTCCAATAACTCAGCTTCTGGGAGCGTAGGTGGTATGGGAGGTGGACTCTACGGTTGCGGTGGCACCATCCAAAATAACACCATTTCGGCAAACTCAGCTGGTCACAGCGGCGGCGGACTAGGCAGCTGTGGTGGCACCATCCAGAACAATATTATTTCAGGAAACTCCGCTGATCACGGCGGCGGGCTCTACCAATGCGTTGGCACTATCCAGAATAACATCATCTCGGGGAACTCGGCTAATTCTGGTGGTGGGCTCTATTGGTCTTTTGAGCATGAAGTCACAATACGGAACAATACTATCTATGGCAACTCAACTTCTTGGCCTAGTGCCAGTGG
>CAYVXD010000195.1:2648-5574 GCA_964454265.1 uncultured Candidatus Sumerlaeota bacterium
TGTGACGGTACAATCATAAACTGTATTATCTGGGGAAATACAGGCGGTTCAGGTGATCAACTTTATGATTGCTCCACACCTTCCTATTCATGCATTCAGGATTGGACTGCAGGAGGCACTGGTAATATCTCGTCTAATCCGCAATTAGTTGATCCCGACAATGGCGACTTCCATGTGCAAGCAACCTCTCCGTGTATTGACGCTGGGGGCGGCATTATCGGGCTGACTCAGGATTTTGAAGGCGACCCGAGGCCCATGGACGGTACCTCTGAGCCTCGTGGTGACGGCTCCGATTATGACATCGGTGCTGATGAATATCCTGGAATGGCTACATTAAATGATTACGGTTTTGACCTGACAAATGAAGGATGGACGTCAGCCACACTTTCCATTTTCTCGCCGCCAAATTGTTATTGTATGCCAGGGCAAATTATACTTATTGCACAGGATAATACCAATACATTTGGCTATTGGGCAAGCGAGGCGGATGCAGTGCCGGTGGCAGCGAATTCCTTGTATCGGGCGAGCTGGACAGTGGCAACAGACGTTACAGATCCCCTGGCGGTGCCGCAGGTGCGGCTACGGGTGAATAGCCAGAATCTTCAGCAGGCAGATATACTTGTGATCGGCAGTGCGGGGGATGGCTCTTATGCACCAGCCCCACAAGGACAGACGTATGAGATGTATTTTGTCCCACCGGAGAGCTGCCTGGGAGAGCCAGAGGATCAGGACGATCTCGTCCTGTCATTTGACATTCTGAATTTTGACCCAGGGGATGCTGCTGATGGCTCCCTCATGCTGGATAGAGTTGTGGTGGACGCAATTCATCTGGATACATTGAGCACACCAACTTTGTTGAAGACCTGGAGTTTTGACACGGATGCTGAGGGCTGGCAATTCGGCTCTGCGCCGATCCTTTTCACTCCGCCCACGAGCAATATTGCCAGTGGTGCACTCTGGCTCATTGCGCAGGATAATACCAGCACCTTTGGCTTCTGGAGTGGGCCTTCGGAAGAGATCCAGGCAGAGGCAGGCAAGCTCTATCGGCTGCGCTTCACCGTGAGCACAGATGTTACGAACCAGATGGAGATGCCACAGCTGCGGTTACGTGTATCCAGCGAAGATTTCCAGTCGACCATTGTGAAGGCTATCAGTTCGGTTACTGGAGCGGAAATGAGCCCGACGCCTGCAGGGCGGAGCTACGATCTTTATTTCTATCCCCCACAATCGCTGATAGGCACGGAAGCAGATAGCATCATCGTAGCATTTGACATGCTGAACTTTGATCCATTAGATGCCCCTGATGGCACATTGTTGCTGGATACTGTCACTGTCGAATCGTTAAGCGCACCCTGACTGATAAGAAGAATCTTTATGTTTTGAGGTGATTAAAATGAAAAACAATCGTAGCCTCACTTCATTACGGATAAAGACACTTACTTCAATATGCTTCCTGCTTTTACCGCTTTTCTCAATTCTATCCTATGCGGCGGTGATTACCGTCCCAGGCGACTATTCAACCATTCAAGCCGCGATTGATGCTGCTATTGATAGTGATGAGATCATCGTCTCGCCCAGCACCTATTATGAGAACATCAATTTGGGCGGCAAGAACATCGTCCTGCGTTCGTCTAACCCCACCAGTGCAACCGTTGTTGCCAGCACTATCATTGACGGCAGAAGCACCGACACGGTCGTAACTTTCTCTGGAACTGAACTCACTACCTGCACACTCTCTGGTTTTACCATTACTCATGGGCGTTCGGAGACAGGCGGCGGGATTAACGGCAACGCGACGCTGGCGACTATTCAATATAATAATATCTCGCAAAATGGCGCTGAAGAAGCTGGCGGTGGCCTCTACGCTTGCGACGGCACCATCCAGCAGAATACCATCTCGGGAAACGGCTCTTATTTTGGCGGCGGGCTCTACAACTGCAATGGCACCATCCTGCAGAATACCATTTCGGCAAACGGCTCTTATTGTGGCGGCGGGTTGTCGAACTGCAATGGCACCATCCTGCAAAATACCATCTCGCAGAACCGGTGTGATACATCTCGCTGGCCACCTTACGCTTACGGCGGCGGGCTCTACGACTGCGACGGCACCATTCGGCAAAATACCATCTCTGGGAACTGGGCTTGGTTTGGCGCTGGGCTCTCTGGGTGCGGCGGCACGATTCAGGACAATATCATCTCGCAAAACTATGCTTATAATTCTAACGGTGGGCTCCGGGATTGCGACGGCACCATACAGGGAAATATCATTTCTGGAAACATAGGTAGGCGAGCTTGTGGAGGGCTGTCTGCGTGTGACGGCACGATTCAGGACAATCTCATCTCGGGGAACTACGGTGGAGACTATGGGGTCGGCGGGCTCAACTGGTGCAACGGCACCATCCAGAACAATATCATCTCCGGCAACTCAACACAGGGTTCGGGCGGCGGGCTCTCCGGTTGCGGCGGCACCATTGAGCACAATATTATCTCGGGAAATTTGGCTCAAATGCAGGGTGGTGGGCTCTCCGGTTGCGGCGGCACCATCCGGCAGAATACGATCTCTGACAACACGAGTCATTTTGGGGGCGGCGGGCTTCGCAATTGCGGCGGCACCATCCAGAACAATATCATCTCGGGAAACGTGAGTGGACACTATGGCGGCGGGCTGCTCTGGTGCAGCGGCACCATCCAGGGAAATACCATCTCTGGCAACGGGGCCGCTCATGGTGGTGGCGGGCTCTCTGGTTGCGGCGGCACCATCCGGCAAAATATCATCTCTGGCAACGACAGTCCTGGTTATGGCGGCGGGCTCTCCGGGTGCGGCACCATCCAGCAAAATATCATCTCGCAAAACTCGGCTGGGCCATATGGCGACGGCGGCGGGCTCTATCAATGCAATTATATCATTGAGAATAATTTAATCTAT
>CAYVXD010000196.1:0-5534 GCA_964454265.1 uncultured Candidatus Sumerlaeota bacterium
ACTTGATTTCCAACACACCATCTCTGTGTCTCCGTGGCAGTTTTTATGGGCCTCAGGCTTATTAATCAAACTAGGTCACAAAATGTACTGGCACGCACTTCTTCCGATTAAAGAATAATTCTATGCAACGTGGTGCTATTGTCGTTTACATTACTATGACCACTACGTCACCGCGCTGACCTACTGTAATTCTTTTACTTTACTTTGCTGCCCTCTAGCTCCGGCGGCACTGGTTGGCCCGGTCGTGGCATTGTGGACATGTCGGGGCCCATCGAACGTGCCCGAGGTATTGTCTGCATTTCGCGCATCATGTCGGTAAAGAGCTCTTTGAATTTTACCTTCTGCTCGGGCGTGAGTGCACTCATCACTTTGTGCGTAGTGCGAATGGGAATGAGCTTCGCCTCCACCTCAAGCGTGCCGACTTCCTTAGCCTTTTTCTCAATGGCCCCCATATCAAGCTCGTCTGCAGCGACAAGGGAGTCCATTTCCAATTGTGCCTTCCTCAGGGCCGAACGGGTGTTGCTCTGTTCTTTTTCGGAATCCATACGCACCTGGTTGATGGTTTTCACCTGTCCCTCAGACAGATTCAGCGTCTCCTGATGCCTAAGGACCATCTGCAGCGTGCGCATCTTCATCATCTGCCTCATGTGCTCCTTCATGCGCATCTGCATTTCTTCCCGCTCCATCATCCGGTCCATCCTGCGCTCCATCATTTCGGGGCTCATCATTTCCGGTTGCATGGGCATTCCGGGCCTCATCATCGGCGTTTCCCTTATCCCAGGCGGTTGCGCTGGAGTCGGCGCCGGTTGCTGCACCTCAGCAGCAGGTGGTGCCGCCGCTTTTTCGACAGCTTTCTTTTCTTCCATTTGCATCGAGGAAGCAGCCACCGCACCAAGAATCAGAATTAGTGCAATCCCTACGACTACAACGCCTCTTCTCATTTTCATATCCTCCTTCCAAGAATTTGGCTTACTATTTATAGTGAAGTTTATTTATGAGTCGGAGCCCCATTTATGTGCAAATATGCCTTAGGGGATTGTGCTTTGTCAAAAAAGCAGGCAGACATCATTTTATATGTAGGGGCGTATTGCAATACGCCCCTACTTTTTACGCACTTCATCCAGGAATACCCATTCACCAGGTGAGCGTTCGAATTTCCAACATCTCCAACCATTCATAGGACGCCTTGTAATAGCTGTGGCCGCTGCGGAAGGTGACTTAAATTTCTTACCCTTTAATCGATTCGATTTTGCTGAGCGTGCATCAAAGGTAATGCAACCATCTTTTCTAACGTGGGCAATGTAGAGCCTTCCTTTATATTTAAAACGTATATGAAATCTCTTTGACACGTAAGGAGATAGAATGCCTAATGTTGTTTTAGATACCCTCGGCTTTTGCAGTAATTCTTTCTCGCCTAACAAATCCACTCGCTCCCTTCGTTGAAGTTCACGTATTTCTTTTAAGAGGTTTCGTCGCAAATTTTGTGACCTAATGAATTTGCCAATTTGCAAGTTCCCTTTGGGGTTGGCAATTCTCAAAACAAGAGATTCAAGTTCACGTAGATGCTCGTCAGATAGGGTTAAGTATATACTAAAGCGATCCCATGTTTGGCCATGCCTGCCACGAAGATGGTGTCTTAGCCTTGATCGTAAGTTGGATGCTAGCCCAAAATAATAAAGGTGGTTGCCTCTATAGAGAGCATATATGCCATGGCGGCCGCGTACAAATTGCTTTACCACTTTAGGATATTCTTCTAAGAGCTTGCGAGAAATTTTCTCAAGATGCTGACAGACAAGTTGTCCTTTATACTTTCTTTTCATTTTATACCCCCATCCTCCTATTCGTTTTATCGCAGCAATGTCAGATAATTGAGGCGCTAATCCCTTTCGAGACAAGGGGTATGTCTGAACTTTTGCAGATATACATGCCTCTGGGCGAAGGCGCGTAGCACCGAAGCCTTTTAGCCGCTGTTACCCGAAGCCAGTTCTCTTTGTCACCGCTCTAACTGCACGATTCCAGCCTGGTAGTCACATGTGAAGTGAAAACGATTGATCAGGTCGCGCCCCAGAACTAACGGAAGTCTCAGAATACGTGAGACCTCCTCAGGGGGTAACTGACCCAGATCATGTTGCACAACCCAGATGTCCTGACGCAGGATAACATCCTCTTCGTCCGACGCTAATGTTATATCAACTTCTCGCACCAGGAACGAACGTACACTGCCTCAAATACCGACAATGGGCAACAATGCTGGTTCCAGGACGTCGGCGGCGATGCCCAAGAGCTTCACATCACGATCCAAAAGTGTTGTGCGAGACGCGCCTGTGTCAGCAAGGAGCCAAACCAGTCCTTGAAAGTGCGCCGATCGAAGATGAGCAGCAAGATATGGTGCATCTGCGATAAAGCGGCCTCGAATGATCACAATACCATCTCCAGAGGCTCACGGGTAATAAACTCCACGCATGTATAAGCAGGGTCTGGCAACTTCGACAGCAGTCCTGCCAGATCCGAGTCGCTGGCAATCACCTGACCATTCTTGACAGCGATCCACTGGTCGGTATACTGTCCGAGAAGAGCCTCCAGATTTTCGTTGACCCACGCGTGATCGGCTTCAAACGCAAGCAGCTCCTTGGTCAGTTGCTCTCTCATCTTTGACCTCCATATTCCGATTACTCCGGTCTCCTCGGAACGGGTATCGACTAACTTTCCCATATCTGCAGTATTGCGGATATCTTTACGATTTACCAAAATACGCGCAGTATTGCAGATATACATCCCTCTGAGTGAAACCAGCCTGCCTGGGCGAACAGGGATGGCGCACTTTTTAGATGTCTTCTCCTTTTATCTTTAACATGTATTCCCGCCACCAACGTACCTACTCGATGTGTAGGTTAATCCACCTCAGGCGGGTAAATGGCTTCTAAGGAATCGAGCAGTATCGAGCCATCGCTCTTCTTTGCTTCACGAGCCTGAACAAGGTAGAGCCGCACAAAAGTAATCGGGAAGTCAAGTCGTGCTTCCGGATTGGTCCACTTTGGGACGATCTCGTCACGGTTAATCTGGATGTACCGCCACGTATTCTTCCAGTTAATGCCTTTTGCCCCCTCGGTGAAATCCACCAGAAACGCTTCGCCGTCGCGATCTTTGAGCTCGCCTCTCAGCCACTGCTGCTTTCCATCGCCATACACCCAGAGAGCAATCTTCTGTGGCTCGCCCGGAATCGGTGCATTGAGCGCGCGCGAAATCAGCGTAGTACCGCCATGTTCCATTGAATAAGTCAGCCGTGTGGCTGCCTCGCCCTGTTTCTTCAGCTCGCGATCCAGCGAAAGCAATGTCTTATCCGTGTCGTACTTCTGGCCGGTGAGGAGCTCTTTCGCCTCGCCTGGGGGCAGCGCATCAAAGCTCTCGATCACCTCGGTCTTGTACATATCTACGTAGACCGGCACTCTGGCGCCAGCCCATTCCAGAGCGAGCATGAGCTCGCCTTTCCCCTTTTCCAAACCGGTAAGCGTCAGGGTGTCAGGCTCCCATTTTACACAATCAGGCGCTGCACTATTCAGCATATCATTTGTGACGAAAAGTTTGCGGCCAGTCGCGTCGTATGCCTTGTAGCTAAGCGATCGTTGTTCGCCAGTTGTCAGGAGAAGCAAAGATGGATCAAATTCCAGCCGTGCCGCTGGCCGCACATTAATACCGGTAGAGGCGTGGAGCGCTTGCTCAGGTATGCGCGCCATGACTGATCCTTCAGCCGAGCTGGTTGATGTATGAAGGTCACCCGATAAACTGATCGTACCCAGGCCTTTGGTTGCGTACCAGCGAATTGCCTCGGGTTTCACAGTGACCGGATTGTAATATTGATCGTAGCCCTCGACCGAGAACTTCACCGAGACATTAGGCGGCACACAGGTGAGAGCAGGGAAGAGTTCGATGCGATGAAGTGGCCCCGTTGGTTGTGTGCTGACCACGAGAAGGCTGTTGGACACTGTGCGCGGGCCTTCTTGGTCAGAGGGTTTGTTCGTTACCTCGCCACGAATCCACATTGTCGTTGACCCACCGCCATCCAGGTTGATCGCCTCATGTGCGCCGAGCTCGCGCAGGTACTCCGCTAGGCTATAGAGATTAATTCCAATGCTGACCAGAGGCTGGCGGCCATCCACTGCGACGAGGTATAACGTGGTCTTCGCCTTATCAAAGCCGACTGCAGTTCGGGGGTGCTTATCTGTAGCGAAGTTCCGATTGATGTGTTCTTTCTCGATATTGATGTCCACCTCCCCGTTGGAGAGGAGCTTTGGCGTGCCACCGATAGCCGTTACAACAGGCCCAGGTATTTGGGGGATACTGGCGAGAAGGGTGACGACGTTGCCCGGGGCACAGTACTGTTCCACCATGGTTTTACCTGTCCCACTGCCAGAGAGCACGAGCCGGCCCGGAGCCAGCGGGCTGTTGCCTTGATTCTCTCTGACCGCCACAATGCGCGCCTGGCAGGGCACATTCGGGATAAATTCCTTGCCCAGCATCTCCATCTCTACCTCTGTGCGGTCGGCATCGGTTCCTGTAGAAGATCCAAAAGGCGGGGTATAGAGTTCCACGGTGTCCGGGGAGTGTTCAATAGGATTAATAGCATTCACGGAGATCTCACCGGACGCAGTCTTCACTACTGTAGACATCGAGACGGTCTGAATAAATGGCGTACCGTTTCTGTCAACAAGAAAAGCGGCACGATTGGGATGAGGATTAGTGAAGATCATTCCTTCGTCCACAAAGAGGCCGACAGGGCTGAAATTGCTTTTATAGAAATCCGCGTTCACGGCGGCAATCACACGATGGCCCTCGTAGCTTTCTCGGGCAGCCATTTCTTCCACTTTCTCGCCTTGAAACAATGTGTCTTTGCCCTTTTCCGCTTCCAGATGAATCGTGGGCTGCGTAAGATCAACCGTAAGCACGTTAATCAGGTAAGGCCCATCCTGGTGGAATTCAAAAATGTGCTTCACTCCTTCGCCTACTAAGCGCTCGCGTCTAATGTTCTCCTCGCCAGGAAGGACGATGCGCGAGAGAAAGGAACGCACCAGCGGTTTGTCGAGCTGTTTGAGTACAGTCCGGGCAAGTTGTTTCTGCTGAGTGGTGACTTGTGGGGCTTTGCCTTGGCCCTGGGATAGAGGTATTGCAAGAAGAATAAAACACAACGCAACGACCAAACTCAGACGCTTCATTTTTCAGCTCCTTTTTTGGCGGGATGGACTGAACTCAGAGAATCACAACGTGCGTGTATTGGCAAGAGAAAAACTCCTCAGTGTCATCATCCCCTAATCCGTCAACCTACGATGGTGATGATAAATTAAGTAAAGATATTGGTTGTTGCTGGGTTGTTGGCATGATTTGCCACATAAATATGAGGCATGACAGCGATTAATGGTAAATAAGGCCATTGGTGATAAAACCAGAAGATCGTGGGATTAAGGACACGTAGTTTGCCCACTGTATTGCCAGATTACCTGCTCATACAAGCCGTAGGGGCGAGGTCTCCTCGCCCTGGG
>CAYVXD010000197.1:0-5445 GCA_964454265.1 uncultured Candidatus Sumerlaeota bacterium
AGCAAAATTGGCAGGCAAAGGCTTTATCGAGAAACTGTATAAACCATATTTAAACGCATGAAACAACACAAATCCGCGCATGCAAAGGCAATCTTTGCCAACGTGCTTCGAGTTGCGTTCCTCATCGCTGTCGCGCTGATGTTTCTCCTCGAAGTGTACGCCATCATGGTTCAGAAAGAGGGTTCCTCGCCGTTACCTCCCCTGTTTGGGAACTTCCCTGCGAACAGAGCGATTCTAGAGGAGCAAGCCGAAAAGGATGAGTTCGTTTTTGCGGTCGTCGGAGACACCAGGAGCCACGGGACGTTCGAGCGAATTGTGGAAGAACTCCGAGAAATGCCGCTCGACTTTGTAGTTCTTTTGGGGGACTGTTCACAGGACGGGACGCCAGAAGAGCATCGGTATTTCCGCGCCGAATGCGCCAAGGATTATGCCATGCCATATCCCGTCTTCTACGTGGTCGGCAATCACGATGTCAGCCTCGATGCATTTCCAATAAGCCGTTTTGAGCAGGACTATGGCCCCAGCATTTTTAGCTTCGAGTATCAGGACTGTTTGTTCATCGTGCTTCGCATTCTCGATGAGCCATTCTCAAATGAGGAGAGCATTGCATTCCTGAACCGACTTAAAGATGTCTCGTTAGAGAAATATCGGCGCATTTTCGTTTTCATGCACATTCCGCCACCCGTTTCGTCCGGCTTCGATGCTCGGGAGTTCCAAGAGGCCGAAAAGCTTGTCGAGTTGTTCGACGAGCTTGCGGTGGACTACGTATTCGCTGGCGACTTCCATGGCTATGCACGGGTTAGACTACAGAACACGACTTACGTAGTGACGGGAGGAGGCGGGGCGCCTCTCAGTGAGAAAAAAGGCAAACAGTTTCACCATGCCTTTGTCATGACGGTGGGGAAGGACTCTGTCACGGAGATAATCGTACCTGTTCCACGGGACATTGATTTCGAGGACCGCTTGGAAAGATTTGCCATTGCCGAAGTATGGCCCTGGATGGCGCGCAACACCGTACTGGTATGTATTCTGAATGCTGCATGTTTGGTCGTTGTTTTCATGCTCATTAAGCCATTTTTCGCCCGTCCGCGCGGTGAACGAAAAGCAAGAGCACGCGTTTAGCAATTTGGTCCAGCAGACACGCCGCGGCGCACGGCTGGACGCGCAGCGTTAGCCCAAAACGCCAGGCATTCCGACCCTAGGCCATTGCCTGTTCGATGCTTCCATACCACTCATATACCTTCCGGTAGAATCGAAACAGAATCCCTTCCCCCAGCTCTTGGCCCCACCTTGCAAGGAAAAAACTTGAAAGCGCATCTTTCGTTAGGATATTACCATATGTTGACTATGTTAGCGCTGTCAGAACCACGATGATCTACACCCACTTCCTTAATCAAAGATGGAAAGGAGTAAGAAGTCCGGCGGAATCCCTTTGAACGCATTCCTGCCGGCGCGTGTTATACAGAAACCATATAACACCCGTGATCAAGCACCAGAAACTGATAAAGTGCGGAAATCTCAGTACTTATAAGCCGATTGCGAACGGTTGTTATACCGCAAATTTGCAGTCTAAGGCTATTATACAGTAACGATATTGGGCCCTTTTTCAAATGAGTTATCATTTCACGACGAAGGTTATTCCTACACACAAGGCGCATTTCCAACCTCACCTCGCCTGATGCGGGTAAACCTCGCTCCTCTCCCCTTGGGGGAGAGGGATGGGGTGAGGGGAGCCTTGGGAGCAGACTGCCGTGACGTTTCAGTTATTCTCGAAGCCGTGAACATACTGAAGTCTCTCAATGTCTCGGCAATTATTTTGATAACCTTTCTGACAGAGAGCCCTATATTTCTGCCCAACCTCCGACAAAGGAAGGCGGGGACATGCTAGGTCTGGATGCGCCAGACATTGCTGTACTTGTGGTCTATTTCATCGGCATCACAGTGATTGGCATCTGGGCGGCGAGACTGGTGAAGAACATGGGCGACTTCTTCATGCCGCGCAGGTTCGGCAAAGCCATGCTGGTCACGCACGCTTTCGGCACTGGGACGCATTCGGATCAGGCCGTCGGGGTCGCCGCAAAAACGTTTACAAACGGACTTTCGGGCATCTGGTATCAGTGGTTGTGGCTTTTCTGCACACCGTTCTACTGGCTGATTGCTCCGATCATGCGACGCTTCCGGGCCATCACGGTATCCGACGTGTTTACCTTCCGGTATAATCGGAGCGTCGGAATGCTGTTCGCTGTGGTCGGCGCATGCCAGCTCAGCTTTGTCATCGGCGTTATGTTAAAGGGATCCGGGGCAGTCATCTCCGCGAGCTTCGGTCAGCAGGTCTCTCCAGATCTGATCATCCTTATAATGACGGCCCTTTTCGTTATCTACGGTATGGCGGGAGGCCTGTCTGCCGCAATCATCACGGATTTCTTTCAAGGGATCCTCACCATTGTGTTCTCCTTTGCGCTGGTTCCGTTTGTCATGCGCGAGGTCGGCGGGATCGCGGGATTATGGGACAAGATAGCTGATCCCCGGATGTTCTCACTCGTTGCTCCCGGCGAAATCGGCGTCTTCTACGTTACCGTGATTGCAATCAACGCTCTTATTGGCATTGTCACACAGCCTCATACCATGGGCAACTGCGCTGCCGGACGCTCAGAGTATGCCGGTCGTTTTGGGTGGACAGTGGGCAACTTCATCAAACGCATTTGCACCATGGCATGGTGCATCACCGGCCTGGCTGCCCTGGCCTACCTTGGGAAAGAGGTAGACCCTGACCACGTCTACGGCATCATGGCAAGGGATTTTCTTCCGCGTATCATGCCCGGGCTTCTCGGTGTGTTCCTGGCATCGCTCCTGGCTTCAGTCATGAGTTCGTGCGATTCCTTCATGATCGCCTCTTCCGCGCTCATCACCGAAAACGTCTACAAACCACTCCGAGGGAACAAGTCCGAGAAGCACTACGTCTTCGTGGGGCGAATCACAGCGCTGGTGATTGTCCTTGGCGGAGTATGGTCCGCCTACTCGCTTGAGAGCGTTGTGCAAGGTCTGGAAATCTTCTGGAAGATCGCGCCGATGATGGGCATAGCGTTCTGGCTCGGACTTTTCTGGCGGCGGACAACTGCCGCCGGCGCGTGGGCCTCGACACTGGCAGCTTTCGCTATGTGGTTCGTGTCAACCAAACCGTTTTTCGTGTCTGCTCTGGCGAAACTCCCATTCGGGTTCACCGTTGAAAACAACGGAGAGCTCCTCATGTATCTCCCGTGGCAAATGGTCTTCTATCTTGTCACCGGCCTGATCGCAGGAATCGTTGTCAGCCTTCTTACCCGCCCCGAGCAGAAGGAGCAGCTCGACCGGTTCTACGAATTGGTCAGAACACCTGTGATAGAGGGAGAACCTCCACCGACCCAGCCATGCACCATACCCGACGGTATCGAGATTCCCCCGAAGCGCCTTCTGTTCAAGAACACCAACCTGGAAATCATGGTACCTAGCCGCCTGTCAGTCATTGGGTTCGTCGTGAGCTGGATAGCCGTAGGCGTTATGATTTGGACTTTCTACGCCATTACCAGATAGAATAGCATCTGCTGCATGATGCTGTTGTACCGCTCAGATACCCTCCACTGGCCCTGAAACAGAGCGCCTCGCATTCCCCTCGTGAACCTTTCGTAGCGTGTGATTTTATCCGCCCAGGCGGATAAAATCGCTCTTCGTTAACAAAGCCGCAGAGGGATGGGGGCTTGGGGGAAGGGAAGATGCGGCAGCCTGCCCTTCCCCCAAATGCTTTAAAACTACGAGGGGGACCCTTTGGAAAAAGGGTCGCCCCTCGTGCTCCCCTCCTAAACCTTTCGTTACGGGCAAAAATGGGGACTGTCCCAAGCGAGGAACGAGCGTGTGGACTGTACCCACCCCGATTAGATTCACTCATATATATCTGCTTTGTGCCTTCGTGCCTTCGTGGTAAAACACTAATTCAACTTAATCACCACGAAGCACACGAAGAAATACTGCAAGATTGGGGAAGATTACGAACTGTTTCCCTTCTCCTTATAGGATTTACCGGGGATTGACGGCATTCTTTATGTTTTTCATCCGGTCTAATAGTTTCTGTCTTTTTTTGTCAAGAAATCTTCGTGGTCTTCGTGACCTTCGTGGTAAAAGACTAATTCAACTTAATCACCACGAAGCACACGAAGAAATACTGCAAGATTGGGGAAGATTACGAACTGTTTCCCTTCTCCTTATAGGATTTACCGGGGATTGACGGCATTCTTTATGTTTTTCATCCTGTCAATCTTGTTCATCCTGTCTAATAGTTTTTCTTATTCTTTGTCCTTCTTTTTACTTTTTTTTTGGACATGATTTACATGATTTACAAGATTCTTTACATTCTTTCATCCTGTCTAATAGTTTCTGTCTTTTTTTTGTCAAGAAATCTTCGTGGCCTTCGTGACCTTCGTGGTAAAAGACTAATCAAAGGTTTTTCTGTATTCTGCATAAATTATCTTGTCACTTTCTTTAAACTCAACTGCAGAATTTGGGCTATATAATGCCCTCACCTGGATTGGCAAAAAAGGAAAAAACTTGACACTCTCGCCCTTTTATGATGTTGTTATCTGTTAGTTTCGTTGAAAACCCGAAACCGGCATTATTTTTTTTCATTTGCTGAATTCAGCCGGACAAACCGGAACACAGTGCGCCACACTCCATATGAAATGATCCAATTTTCGGGGTGTTATATAGCAAAGCTGCGAGATAAAGGTTTTATTGAGAAAGTATATATGCCATAGTTAGATCCATAGGGACGATACCATCGTGATCTACCTGCTATACGTACTGCTGGGCTTTGTCACCTTTCTGGTAATCCTCAATGGATTTTTAAAAGGTGCGAAGAAAGGACAAATTGACGTGCTTTTAAGCCTTCTCCTGATTGGCCTTATTATCGCCATTTTTGGACTCTACGGCTGGAAGCGTGGTCTTCTGGCTGCAGTGGTGACAATCGTCTTTGCCGCAGTTAGTCGGCCGATCGCGGCTAGAGCAGCGGCCCGGCTTCTGTCTTTGGACGGCGGTCCTTGCGGGAAGTTCATTGGGTTACCACCACGTCGGCTTCGTCAAATGTGCCGTGTGCTTGATCGGAGCCCAGAGCTTCGCCACGGCTTCAATTACGACGAATACTTCCAATCCAAGCAGCAGGCGATGCGTGCGCTGCTCGACTACTGCGAGACAAAGCCAGAAATTGGCAGTATCATGAAAGAGTTTGGCGCAACGCGCTCAACTCTTGAGGAGCTGTACAGGAACCTTTTAGCCGCTGGCACAGGACAATGGCGTGGTGGACACTTTGTCGCTGCGTCTGCCTTGGCATATGCGCACACGTTGCGATTCCTGCTGCAGAATCAGCGAGTTTGGCTACCTTACGGCGGCTTTGAGGGGTTTTTGTCCAACAAAGAAGCC
>CAYVXD010000198.1:0-5259 GCA_964454265.1 uncultured Candidatus Sumerlaeota bacterium
TTGTGTTTTCATGGTGTGAGCTTCTCCGCTGTTTCCAGGTAGCGGCGGTAGTTCAGCACGGAGGCAGCGATTGCTCGTGCAATCAGTTCGCGCTGGCCGAGCTCAGCCAGGCGTTTTGCGTCTTTCGGATTAGTCAGGAATCCCACTTCCACCAGTACCGAGCACATAGCTGCACGCTTTAGCACAAACAGGGGTGCTACCTTTATCTCCCACACACTACTCGCCACCGACTTGGCCAGCTCTCGCTTGACATAATTCGCAAGCATCAAACTCTGGTATTGATACGGTAGGTACTGGAGTCCCAGAGGAAGAAGTGCAGGCTCACCGAATTCCTCGCTGTACTGGCGTCCCTGCCAATCTACCGCTTCATTCGTGCAATAAACCTGTAACCCTGCAACATCGCGAAACTCCGACGCGCCTACGCGCAGGCAGAGCAAGACGTCTGCGCCGGATGTATTGATCCGGTTCATTCGATCCTCCAGCGAGGCTTTCCTGTCCGGGCGAATAATGGTTGTCTGAATTGATCCCTCACGCGCCAGGATCGCCTGACACTGCGTCGCAATATCCAGGGTGATCTGGTTTGGATAGTTCGGGTCCTTTAGTTCCGGAAACCGAAGCGAGCCGTTGTCCGGATCAATTACCAAATGACGCAATGGGATAACATTTTCAGTCCTGGTAATAGCCTGCAAGGCCTCGCCTGACTTCACGGGAAGGTACGGTGGAAGCTCAACATGCGCCAGGCGCGAAATGAGAGCATCCTCCGGTGGCTCTTCTGGTCGCAGCGTAGAGCCAGGATATGGCCGCTCAGGGAGAGCCGGGCTCGGCGTCACTTCCGGCGGCCCAGAGGGCAGCTCAACATGAAATTCGCCAAGGTACTTGTTGAGTATTACAAAAGAGTCAACGGGGATCAACACCTGCCCTTGCAGAATGCGAAGCGGATGCTTACATTCGACAATAGAGCTCCCGGCCAGAAGAGCGCTCTTATCTAGAAACAGGCTATAGCTGGTCTCATCGCTCAATACCCGGAGCGTTCCCAGGCTACTGTCCCATTCGAGCCGGTATTCTTGCCGTGCACTGCGCAAGAGCTCGACGATAGCACTCATCGCCAGATACGGAATATCATCAACCGCGACGATCGGGATGTCGGTGGCTTCTCCCGATGGCAGCTCAATACGCAGCAGCTCCTGCGCGCCGACGTCTCGAGACAAATACGCCCCAACAGTACCAACGGCCAGAACGCACAGTAGCAGAATTATCGCAGACCGCCGATGCATTTCGTCCCCGTATTATTTCGATTTACTCTTTGCACATCCAGAACACACGTGTCCTTATACGGCTGGGTTGAATCTGTGTCAACAGGATTCCAAAACCACGCGGTTTCTGGAACTTTTCTTGATTCTCACGATTTATTAATGTAACGGAGATATTCCGTGGTGTCCTAATCTGATTTGTTGTATTCTGTTTGTTTTTTGCAGTGCTGTTATATTTAGCACCCTTCCTAATACTTTTGCCTGGCCAAAATGCTGCAGAATTGTTTTACTTCATTTCAATGTTGGTTTTTGTAGGGGCGACCCGCCGCGGCGGGCCGCCCATGGGCGGGGTAACCCCGCCCCTACGTCCTGACCGTAGGGATTATCTATTATTGGGTTTAGATTCAATATAAAATAGTCTCTCTGTGGCATTCTTCAATCAAAACAGGACACAAGGAGATATTCTGCATGCAGGGAAATAGAAAGTAGATAAGCGCTGCATTCCGGCAGAGCGTTGATCAGGCACAGTAGGCTATGATTCCGATCAAAGATGAAAATCCGACATCTAAGTTCCCAATTATCACGCTGGCTATCATCGGGCTGAATATCGCCCTGTTCATGATGTATAATATGCAGATGAGCGAGCGGCAGCTGATGTCATTTTTTCAGCAGACCGGTTTCGTTGCTTTCGCGGTTACGCATTATCCCAGCCCCCCGGCATGCCTGAAGATTCTGACATCAATGTTCTTACATTTCGACTTCTTACATCTCGGAGGCAATCTACTCTATCTCTGGATATTTGGGAACAATATAGAAGACCGCCTGGGCCCAGTCAGGTTTGTTCTGTTTTATCTCTTGTGTGGAGTGATTGCCTCCCTGAGCCAACTGGCCATGACCCCTGATTCAATGAAGCCAATGATTGGCGCAAGTGGAGCAATTGCTGGCGTGCTCGGTGCTTATCTGCTGCTATTCCCGCGTGCTCAGGTACTTGTGCTGCTGCCTATATTCCTGCTGATCTGGCTGCCAGCGTCGTTCATGTTGATATTCTGGTTTCTATTGCAGGTGATCAGCGGCTATGCTCTGCATACGATGTTTCGCGAAATGGGTGGTGTGGCCTGGTTTGCACACATCGGTGGGTTCCTGGCTGGCCTGTTGCTCATTCCTCTCTTTCTCATCGGAACGCCCAAGCCGTGCAAAAAACGAAACCCGATGAATAAGCTTTTCTCCTGAGTGGATTCAAAGGCTGCGAAGCACTCATCTGAAATAGCCCTGGAGTGAGATTCAGGGAACCATCAGCTGTAAGGTAAAGAGCAGCACAACCAGTACACCCAGCCAGCGGGCCTGGCCATGTTCGCACAGGCCGGAGGATTGCCACAATCAGAGAATTATTCCTTGCAAACTTTGCTTTGCTCTGCATATAAAAAGTCTGCAAATTTTGCACAAGGCCAGAAGAACTCAGGCCTTTTCCAACGAGTTTTTCTGCTCTCTAGAGGCAAGCCTGAATGGTACAAAAAGTTCTAAGCCAAGTCGTTCTACTGAGCATTCTCTGTGTCTCAGCCACACACGCGGCTACGCGCTATCCCGTTGCCATAACCGTGCAAACCAACAAGACCTCGTATCTACTGGGCGAGCCGGCTTACCTTTCCCTGAAAATTCAAAATGTTACTGACAAGTTCCTGAAGTTTGGCGCCGTGATGAATCCTACAGCAGATGTAGAGATTTATGTGATCCAGCCAAACCACCTTCCTGAACGTTATACAAGCGTGTTCAAGCCGGCTCTATACCCACAAACGATCTATGAGCTGGATCCTCAAGAATATAAGGTCTCCGAGCACACAGTGCTTTACCAGAAGGACACCGCATCCGGGCTCATCTTCGAACATCCAGGCCAATACACCATTGATTGCAGGATCACATTCCAGATTGACGGCAAAGGAGCGTACAAACTGTATCTTCCACCTTTCAGGATCAGCATCGTCGAACCCAGGGAGCCAGATAAGGCGGCCTTCCAGTTGATAAACAGCAAATCTATCGTTTTCGATCTCCATACCGGCCTGGCAAAAGAAGAAAACAAGCCCGTCTTTCACCAAATTGTTGAGCAGTATCCGCGCTCGACCTACGCCCCTTATGCTATGTTTTCACTGGCTGGTGGAGAAATCTATTTGCAAAATCCCGCGCAGGATTATGCAAAAGCCCAGTCAATGTATGAGCGCCTCCTGACTGATTACAAGCAGTTTGCGCAAATGGACAATGTTTACTATCGCATCGCGCTGTGTAACGACGTCCTTGGAAAGGAACGCGAAGCCCTCAAATGGCTTGTGAAAATCATGAACCAGTATCCCGATAGCTCATTGATTCGCCGCAATGACTCGTTATTCAAAAAATATATTTATGACAAAGAAGAGAAACTGGAACCAGGAACGTGGATGCTGTTGCAGCGAGATTTTATAACCACCTCCTCATCAACCCAGTAATTCGGCACCGCCGTCGTCATCCCTGCTATCCGACAGCGAGTCATGTTGCCCTGGTCTGGCGCGCATCTTTGGGACTGTGGTGAAGCATGAGAGCGGAAGTCTGAGGAATCAACCATGAAGCCACTCGAACAGCAAGCCCTGCGGTCGTTCTGGAAAAGTCCGTGGCTGACGGTATTTCTCCTCCTGCTCGATGTCGTGTGCTACAGCCTGTGCTGGCTGGTAGCATATTTGCTTCGCGAGGCGCTGAACCCGATGTTTCCCAATATCATCAATGCTTTGCCCCCATATATCCATGCGCTGCCACTGGTACTTGGCATCTGGATATTCACCACAGCCTACTATCAGCACTATTCCCACCGTGAAAAGATTTCCAGCCTGAATCAATTGTCGCGCATCTTTAAAACCGTGCTTACTGGCTTTATCGGAATCCTGGCTATCGCAACTCTTTTCAAAGGGCTGGATCTCGGCAGGTCAGTAATAGGTATTTCTTCCGTACTTGTCTTTTTCTACATCTACTCATCAAGAACGTTTCTGCGATTCATGAAACGCCGCCTGGTGGCGAAAGGCTATGGCCTGACGCGCGTACTGATCATCGGGGCAGGCGTGATCGGCAAAAAGGTCAAGGATCGCATTGTAAGCCATCCAGAGGTCGGGTTCAACCTGACCGGATTCATTGACGACAACCCGGCGCTCAAGGGCACCAGCATTGATGGCATTCCGGTACTTGGCACAACCCAGGAGCTCGTGCCTCTCATTAAATTGCACAATATCGAAGAGGTATTCCTGGCAGTCCCTTCCATGCCGCAAAGCCGTGTCATGAACCTCGTTGTTCAGTGCGAGAGTACCCGCGTGGACTTCAAGATCGTTTCTAATATTTTTGAAATGATTACCAGCCAAGTCAAAATAGATGAGATTGAAGATACACCGGTGATCAAGCTCCAGAACGGTCACCTCCCCCCTTCTCAGGCGCTGGCCAAGCGCACTCTTGACATCACGGTTGCCCTACTGCTGATAGTCATCTTATGTCTGCCTGCACTGCTCATTAGTCTCTTGATTATCCTGGACTCCAAAGGCCCGGCTATATTCAAGCAAGCCCGCATTGGAAAGGACGGCAAGTCCTTTACCATGCACAAATTTCGTACCATGTACGTTGACGTCGAGCCCTTTGCGGAGGCGCCAATGAATCCCGAAGATCCGCGCATTACGCGCTTTGGTAAGCTGTTGCGCAAAACCAGCCTTGACGAAATTCCGCAGATCTATAATGTGCTGCGGGGCGAGATGAGTATGGTCGGCCCGCGGCCAGAAATGCCATTCATTGTAGATAAGTACGAGCCCTGGCAACGCCGCCGCCTCGACGTTAAACCGGGCATTACCGGACTGTGGCAGATCGTTGGACGCAAGAATCTGCCTCTGTACCTCAATCTGGAATACGACTTTTACTACATAAAAAACCAATCCTTGCTCCTGGATATTACAATTCTCCTGAAAACGATTCCCGTTGTGCTCTTCGGGAAAGGAGCCTTTTAGACTAGTGC
>CAYVXD010000199.1:0-5097 GCA_964454265.1 uncultured Candidatus Sumerlaeota bacterium
GGTATATTTTATTTTTCCCATTCTCAACTTAATTTCGTAGTCTGTCCCCATATTACAACCACATATTACCAGGTAATCCCCCTCTCCTTGCTCCTCTCCCCCCAGGGGAGAGGGATGGGATGAGGGGAACATCAGGAGCAAACTGCTGTGATGTTTGGTGCGATAGGGCGACGGGAATATATTTCTTCCTACCGGGCAATTATTTATTTTTCTTTTCTCTTTTCAATTTTCGTTTTTCCTTTGGAGTAAGCTTGGCCTTTTTCTGTTGTTCTCTTTTGCCTTTATCTTTTTTCCCCTTATCACCCATATCAGTTTCTCCTTGCTAGCAAATGACTTGTATTTCTTAACCTGTCCCCATATTACCATGCCCCCATATTACCAGTAAAGTAACGGCTATGCAAACGTGCGGCTTTTTCGAGGGAATTCTCACGGACGAGTTTTTTGACCACGCGGGATCAGTACAGCCGCCATTCCTGCACAGCCGAAGGGGATGGGATACCGTTAATCAGTTCAATCCCATTGCCGGTTCCCAGGTTTCGGGTATATTGTTTATTCGTAGCATTGTTCCAGTGCTCGTGCACTCCCAAGCTTCCTAGCGGCGTTCCGTCGTTCTCGGGATCGTATACGGTAGCGGAAGGCGCACTGTCAGCCAGCGCCGCTTCATGGAGGTAATCGTCCACGGCGCCGCTTCCCACACTCCCGTGTCCACCCATGTCGTCCGCAAACTCCGCCCTCAGGAAGTCCAGAGCGACCGAATCAATCGCGACCGGGTCCTGTGACATCAGGATGCTGGACGGATAATCGTTATAGAATGGCGAGTTCTGCCATTTCAGCGGGCGCGAACCGGCTCCGTGATAGGGAAATCCCCACAGACCGTCCAGGACATAGAGCATCGTTTTTCCGCCCAGATGTTCGTGTCCCATCAGATCGACTAACAAACGGTACTGGCCGGGATCGGGCGAAGTCGCGACCAGGTTGGTATGTTGCGCGCCGCGCGGATTCCGGCAGAAGCAGCCATACCAGTTTTTGGCGCACGCGGTGCTGCCCGAGGCGGAGTGGCCTTTCATGATCGCAAAGTTTATCACGTAGTCCGCGTCAACAAACGGCATCGGCAAGTAATCGGACGGAATCGGCTGATCATCCATATCCACACTGCTGTAGTGGATTAACTGCTGGGTGGAGCTGGTTACCATGACGCGTCCTTCTTTCGAACCGGGGATTTCGCCATACTCGTCGTAATAACTCGTTTCTGCATAGATCACATCAGGAAACAGGGCGTTGCAGCGGTCGAACGTCTTATTGGCAATATAGCGGGACGCATCGCAGACGGTGATGTCCTCCTGCCGGACTCCTGCTTTGTAGACCAGTTGTTTGAGCAGCGACACGAGGACCTGCGGGCTGCTGTCCGCATTCTGGTCGACATCATCGTGCGTTCTTTGTTCCACATGGTTCGGCTTGATCACCAGGCGTTCCCCCGATGCATATCCAACCGGTCCTTTTCCGTGGTTGTTGTTGAAGTGTTTGAAAAGGGCTTCCCAGGCGGCCTCTTCGGAGCCCGCCTCCGTCAGCCAGAGCACCGTCTGCTTCATCATCTTGTCGACGACGAACTGGCTGGTATGATCATCGTCCCAATAGTGAATATCGTCACGTTCGTCCCAGGATTCGTCCCAGTTCGTCGCATCCCGGTCGAAGGCCCAGGTCACGCGACCCGGGAAAATACCCATTGCCGTCCCCATAGGCGAGTTGGGCGAATCGGTCGGCGTGAATGGCGCGCTTGCCGCGTTGGGGGATGTAATATTGGCCGTGGTCCAGAAGCAGGCGAAAGCCGCCGCCACACAGACGCCGGCCAACAGATAGCGCGATTCTTTTAAACGGCGCTGCGCTTTCCGCAAGGCGAACGCCATGCCGTAGAGCCCCGCAATATAAGTGACAAAAGCCACCGCGATGGGGAAAGCCGCCCGCTGGCACGGGTAAGTGGCGCGGCTGGGCTTGGGGATGCATCGAACCAGGAACCATACAAGCGCCAGAAATCCCATGACGGGGAAAAGCCGGTTGCGCAGGCGGTTTTTCGCGCCACTGGGCAATGGTTCGCTCGGGCGGGGACAATATTCGGAAGATTCGCCGAAATTCCGATGCTTCATAAGAGAGATACCTCAACGATTTTGGATTTTTTTTCGGTGGCAAAGTGAGAAGGTAACCTTCAAGGGAAAAAATGGGGCATTTCCACGCGGAAGACAAGAGAAATCTTGGATACGATAGGGGGGACAATAGGGCGACGGGTATATATTTCTTCCCACCGGGCATTTATTTATTCTTGGACCAATAGGGGGACGGGTTATATATTTCTTCCCACCGGGCATTTATTTATTCTTCTTTTCTTTTTTCAATTTTCGTTTTTCCTTTTGAGTAAGCTTGGCCTTTTTCTGTTGTTCTCTTTTGCCCTTATCTCTTTTCCCCTTATCACCCATATCTGTTTCTCCTTGTTGGAAAATGAATTGTATTTCTTAACCTTTACCCATATTACTCCTTTTTACTTTTTACTCTCCCCAGGGGTATAAACCTTTGTCTCGCCCGAAGCCTTCCAGTGCGCCATAACGCTTCCCGCCTGGACTGTCTTGTCCCGGTAGGCAAATACCTTCTCGGAGAAATTGGCGACAATCTCCACCTTATCGTCAAAGACGGACTTTTGCACCAAGCGGTCTTCGCTCAGCCAGGCAAAGTCGGTCATCTGCGAGAAGCCCAGCTCACGGTGCAGCGGTGAGAAGAAATCATACTGTTCCTTCATCGTATCCTTGCGCTTTTGGAACTCATCGGCATTCACATGGTACATCGGCGGCACCCCATACAGCATCTGCGTCAGGAAGATCAGATCCTTCTCGGCAGGATACTTCAGGTTTCCTTTACCCCAATGGTTTGTTGCGATAACCGAGTCATGAAAAACCGTCTCGAAAAGCGGCAACCGGAACCGGGGATCGAAATGGAAATACCGATACTTCTCTTTCAATTTGGTGGGCTTGAAAAAGTTTGCCGGACCGTCCGGAGGCCAGTAGCCGCCCGCATAATACTCCGAGTTTTTGTCCTTCAAGTCGGGATCGCCCCAGCCAAAGGCCGAGATGAACATCCCCTCGGCAACATGAATGGCCGGCGCTGAGTAAGAACAGCCACCCTCGGAGCCCATGACGACATCGAACTTACCCGTGATCCATTTCATCCGGTCGTTTCGCTCCATCGCATCCTCATGCTGTGTAACCATCCGGCCGGAGGTATAGTCGTCGAATACCTGGCCGTAAGCATCGCAATCAATAAAGTAGTAGTTGTAAGGCACCTTCTCAAAGTTTTTATTAACCCGATCCTCTACATAAGGGCGGGCGGCTATCGGGCTCAAGTTATATCCTCTTTGCTTGAAGCCCTTTTTGATTGTACCGTCTCTTCTGGTGATACCGCCGATATCATAGAGTTCCTGATTGAACTGTGCGGTCGGCCAGGTAGCGTCGGTGCCTTTGAGTTTCGGATCATGGATGCTGTGAAAGGAATCGTAAATGCCGAACAAGTATCCCATCTTGTCCGCTTCGACGGCCACTTCCGGTCGCTTCTCCACACCGCCCTTACCTTCCAGGCAGATTCTTAAGCGGTCGAATCCCTCGGCCTTCATCTGCTTCAGCATGGCGACCGAGAGCGAGCCTCCCCACTGATCGACCGGCATCATGTATTCGGGATAAGCCGCCTGGAGCAACAAACCGTTCATGCGGCATAGTTCCTTCAGGCTCAAAGAGGAGCGCTTGTGCGCAAGCATTTTCTTTGCCTGCTCGGGGATTGTGATGCCTTGCCAGGAGGCTTCATCATAAAACTCCGGCAGGGCGACCAAGCGGGACAGTTCATTGGCAATGTCTCGCTGCAGATAAGCATAGTCATAAGGCGTGGTGGTCATCTCGACCACTTCGCCCCACTGTTCGGCTTTCATCAGCTTCTTGAGCCGCTTGCCGACGCTAGGTTTATCGGACTTGCTCTCGGCGACCAGCTGCTTGGTGAAGGGTTTCCAGATTTTTGCCCAGCGGCTCTTGGGGCTACGGATGTTTTCTTTAGTAAGATAGGCATCGCCCCAGAGGTAAATGTGCGAGGCACCCAGAAGCCGCTCGACCTTGGGAGTCTTCTTCATTTTCTCTTTCATGCTCACAAACTCACCGCTCGCGATCAGCCACTGGCGAAACTTCTGCGCTGGCTCCACTGGCGTCTTATTCTCACCCAGACTGATAACAAAGCCATATTCTCTCGGAGCATGATTCGGGGGGAAGTCATGGTTGAACTCTGCCACAAGGTGCTCTTCTTCCTTGCTGAAGCGAATCGCATTATTGTAGCGGTTGGTGATGATATAGGTTAGCGAATAATCGCCACAGTCCAGCCCCCAAAACGGCAGCCCGAGACCTTCCAGAGTATCGACGCTTCCCCAAGCGAGCAGGCGATCCACCCAGCGCCGATCGTTCATCGGAATATAAGAGCCTTCCCAATGCGGCCAGATCAATCCCTTGACCGGCTCATCCATGCGAAGCCGCGGCCAGGAGAAGACGACCGGCTCTTTGACCTTGATGTTTGCGCTGAGCTGGCCGCCCTCGAGTTTCATCGACACCGATATCCCTTTGCCCTCGAAGTCCCATTGCACCTCATTGGTCTGAGTTTGCAGATTAATCACATTGCCCAGGCTCGCCTGTCCGTTTGAAATCTTGTAGGGTGAGGCGTCGACCGGTTGGGCGGTTACTTGCAGCGTGGTCGGTTCAATCGTGACCGTCCACTTGCTGTTGCTAAGTTCCACCGGAGCAGATTGTGCGACGCCGAGCGACAAGACCAGAAGAAACACTGTAACGATTGAAACGAAGCTGCTGCTTTGAACGCGGTATTCATTTCTCATTGTTATCTTTCTTCCTTTACAAAAAATTGAATGTTCTAAGGCTTCAGCAAGGAAATCCCTATAGTCTTTGGGGAAGGTCAATCCTAGCTTCTTTTCCACAGTCGCGAGATAGGGCGACGGTTATATATTTCTTGCCCCTGGGCATTTATTTATTCTTCTTTTCTTTTTTCAATTTTCGTTTTTCCTTTTGAGTA
>CAYVXD010000200.1:0-5087 GCA_964454265.1 uncultured Candidatus Sumerlaeota bacterium
GTCTCACAGTTTGAGTTTGGCAATGTTGGCTTTCACTTGCTCGGCCGACTTTGCCAGGGCCTCTTGCTCCTCTTTCGTCAGGCGCAACTCAAGAATTTTCTCCACGCCTTTGGCGCCAAGAATTACCGGTACGCCCACAAAGACGTCGCGGAGTCCGTATTCGCCTTCCAGATATGCGGCGCACGGCAAGAGGCGCTTCTTGTCCTTCAGTATTGCCTCAGCCATCTGGGTGGCGGCCGCAGCCGGCGCATAGTAGGCGCTTCCCGTTTTAAGATAGCTCACGATTTCACCCCCGCCGTCACGGGTACGCTTAATCAGCGCTTCAATGCGATCTTCACTCAGGAGCTCGGTGATCGGAATTCCACCAACCGTGGTATAGCGAGGCAAGGGAACCATAGAGTCGCCATGTCCGCCCAGGACAAGCGCTTGAGTGTCTTCGACCGAAACATTGAGCTCCATGGCAACAAAGGTGCGGAAACGCGCGGTATCGAGAATTCCTGCCATACCAACAACGCGCTGTTTCGGGAAGCCACTAATCTTCATGGCCTCATAGGCCATGACATCGAGCGGGTTGGAAACCATCATGATGATAGCTTCCGGCGAATATTTAGCCACCTGCTGGGTTACCTCTTTGATGATTGCACTATTTTTTGCCAGCAGATCATCGCGGCTCATGCCCGGCTTGCGCGCCAGGCCAGCCGTGATAATGACCAGGTCAGAATTGGCCGTTGCTTCGTAGGAATTCGACCCGGTAAGCGTGACATCGAGATCTTCCACCGGCCCGGCTTGCATCAGATCAAGCGATTTGCCCTGCGGGATGCCGTCCAGAACATCCACAAGAACGATGTCGCCCAGTTCCTTACTGGCCATCCAATGCGCCGTTGTAGCGCCAACGTTCCCTGCTCCGACAATAGTGATTTTCGGCCGTAGTGCCATGCCTTTTCGCTCCTTTCTTCAAATTGTCGTACACCCTGATTTAGATTTTATTTTGCGTAACGCGAGTTTCCTAAACTACACAGAAGTGCGCCGAGAGGTACTGTCTTTGCGACGCTCCATAGTAGCCTGTCACGCCAGTGCCTTCATGTTTTTGATTATTTTGCTTGCGAATTCAGAGGTCTTGACCTTTGTCGCGCCCTCCATCTGTCGCGCCAGATCGTACGTCACGAATTTTTGCTTAATGGTTTCGCTCAGGGCCCGAATAATGAGGTCAGCCGCTTCCTGCCATCCCAGATACTCCAGCATCATCACACCGGAGAGTGTGAGCGATCCCGGGTTTACCTTGTCCTGATTTGCATATTTAGGTGCAGTGCCGTGTGTAGCTTCAAACAGCGCAATGTAGTCGCCAATGTTAGCACCTGGTGCCAGGCCGAGACCGCCGACCTGCGCAGCACATGCGTCGGAGATATAGTCGCCATTGAGATTGGGCGTAGCAATGATCGAGTACTCATCCGGGCGCAGAAGTACTTGCTGGAACATACTATCGGCAATGCGATCTTTGATGAGGATTTTACCTTCGGGCAATTGCCCATTGAGTTGGCTGTAGAGAGCCTCTTCTGTAACCGTAATATCACTAAATTCCTCTTTGGCAATCTGATAACCCCAGTCGCGGAATGCTCCTTCGGTGAACTTCATAATATTGCCCTTATGCATGAGCGTAACCGAGGTGCGTTTATGATCGCGCGCATATTGGATGGCTTTGCGAACCAAACGCTTCGTCCCTTCGATACTGATGGGTTTAATGCCAATGCCAGAATTCTCTCGAATGTTCGCTCCCATTTGCTCGACCAGAAACTTACGGACTTTTTCAACTTCCGGGGTCCCCTGTCGGTATTCAATACCAGCATAGACATCCTCAGTGTTTTCGCGGAAGACCACAACATTGAGCTTTTCGGGATGTTTCACCGGACTTGGGACACCCTCGAAATAACGCACGGGCCGGACGCAGGCGTAAAGCTCCAGGGTCTGGCGAAATGTTACGTTAAGACTGCGAAATCCTCCGCCTATTGGAGTGGTGAGCGGGCCCTTGATGGCTACAATGTAGTGTTCGATGGCTTTCAAGGTATCCTTAGGAAGCCATTCGTCGTAGCGCTGTTTTGCTGCTTCGCCTGCATAGATATCGAGCCAGCTGATAGCACGCTTTCCACCGTAGGCGATCTCTACAGCAGCGTCCCAGATTCGCTTGCTGGCTTTTGAGATGTCAGGCCCAATGCCGTCGCCTTCAATGCGTGAAATGATTGGCTTGTCCGGAATCGCGAGTTTTCCGTCTTTGATTTCAATTTTGTCACCTGCCGGGGGGGTCAGCTTGTCAAATTTGATCATCGCAATTTGCCTCCATTATCGCATAATCTTGTTGCTTTCAACTCTTTAAGGGAAGAATGGAAACCTTGCAGCATGAGAAATCCCACTGACCATACCATTCTTCAGTTTGATAAATTAATCACAAAGATCATGCATGTCAATAGTTATTAATGCAACGGTGGGGAGAAATTTTTGCAAATGAATAGCTTGCTGTCAATGGGAGATAGAGGGAGTTTGCCCAAAAGTCCGAGCGAGAAAAGCGAAGTTCGAGTCTGGGACATCAGGTGTAAGTGGCCAAGATCCGTCAACCTTCGCTTCAGATCAGAAGATGGCGTTAACTCAAGGGGCGATCTATTCGGGCAATGGTAGGGGCGGGGTTTCCCCGCCCAGGGCGAGGAGACCTCGCCCCTACGGCTTGTATGAGCAGGTAATCTGGCAATGCAGTGGGCAAACTACGTGTCCTTAATGCCATGTGCTTCTGGTTTTATCACCCATGGTCTTATTTACCATTGATCGCTTTCATGCCTCATATTTATGTGGCAAATCATGCCAACAACCCAGCAACAACCAATCTCTTTACTTAATTTATCATCACCATCGTAGGTTGATGGATCAGGTGTAAGTGGAGATCGCTCAGGATAGAGGTTGACAAATTTGGCATATTTGGCTAGAGAATGAGATTCGCTTTGCGTTAAATGGGCTGGTTGATGAGAAGAATTCTTACTCCTGAGCAGACCGGGCAGGCTGAGAACCTGTATTACTAATGAGAGCACTAACCAGGTTACAGATTTTAAATCTCTCGCAAAGACGCCAAGAACGCAGAGTTCCGTTTTCTTATTCTTAGCGACTTTGCGGCTTTGCGTGAAACTTTAATAACTCATAGAATGACACCAATACGATGCTCTGAGTAATATGTGTTGTTGCTCAGGAGATAGTTTTGGTAAGAGAGCGTATCATATGAAGCGTGCCCTGATTCTCACTGTTGGGACAACAGCGGACAGCAAGAATGACATCGTTGAGGCACTTGTGGCCGACATTAAGGCTTACAAGCCGGACTTTGTCTGTTTATTTGCGACGAAGATGAGCCATAGCAATGCAGAGAAAATTGTTCAGCGAATGGAGCTCCAGCAGGAGAGCTACGAAATTGTGCGCCTTGAAAGTCCTCATGACCTGGACGAGATCTTCCGCAAGGTGAATGCGGCCATTCGACGTCTCACCGCTAAAGGTTATTCAGCGAGCAACATTTCCATCAACTACACAAGCGGGACCAAGGTAATGAGTAGTGGGGCGGTGCTGTCGGCGGTGTTCAACGAGTGCGAGCGATTGCGCTACATCTTTGCAGGCGAGAGGAATCAGGCCAATAAGGAGTATATCCTCACCTCACCGCGTGCGATTTTTGCCTTTAAAGATGTGATGCTGGCGAAGACGCTGATACGGGAGATGCGCTTTATGTCGGCACGCGACGTTTTGTCCGGCATTGATCGCTCGCTTCTTACTCACGTTGAACTCGGCCTGATGAACAATCTCGATCGTCTAGCCGCAGCCTACCAGCAGTGGGATAATTTTCATCACCGCGATTTCCTTGATCTGTATGGCCAGGTTCAGTTTGGCGATGCAGAGCTAGAGGTTTTCAGACTGCGTGATTCCCAGCGGGCCTTGCTCGAGCAGGTTGCAACCAGCATCACCAGTGAAGAGTTTGTCCCAGCGGTTTTTGCTGATATTTTTAATAATGCGATTCGGCGTACCATCGAAGTCCGCTATGACGATGCAATTGCGCGGCTGTACCGCGTAACCGAGATGTTGGCGCAATGGGTGCTCGCGACCCGCTATGGCATTTCGACGGATAGTGTGGAGACGCGCAAGGTGCCTCCGAAGCACCGGCCTAATTTCGAAGCGCTCCGGAGCGTGGAGGACGGACGGGTAAAGATTGGACTGCGCAAGGGCTATGAGCTGCTCGCCACTCTGGGTGCGCCGCTTGGAGCGGCGTTTGTTGGGGATAAGGAAATGCGGGAGCTACTCAAGGAGCGCGGCAGGTCAATTCTCGCCCACGGAATACAACCAGGAACTGCGCTTACCTGCCAGCATTTTATTAAATGGAGCGCCTCTATGATGTTACGTGAGATTGACGATTTCCTCTCACTTGCCAATTCCCTCCAATTCCCCTGGCTGCGGGAAAAACAGCAGCAGTTTGTTTAATCCCCTCCGACAGCTTAAAGTGCGAATTTTTTTGAAGGTGGTACGGGCATCACGCCACAGGCGCGTTTTTTTGAAGGTGGCACGGGCATCACGCCACAGGCGCATTTTCAACCTGCCCGTGTAGATTCATCTGTATTTGATATGGCTCATAAAATGAATTATAACGGCAAATCTTCGTGGTCTTCGTGACCTTCGTGGTAAAATACTAATCCAAGTTAATCACCACAAAGACACAAAGCACACGAAGAAATGCTGCAAAAGTGCGAAAAACCATGAACTGTTTCCCTTCTCCTTATAGGATTTACCTGGGATTGACAGCATTCTTTATGTTTTTCATCCTGTCTAATAGTTTCTGTCTTTTTTTTGTCAAGAAATCTTCGTGGTCTTCGTGACCTTCGTGGTAAAATACTAATCCAAGTTAATCACCACAAAGACACAAAGCACACGAAGAAATGCTGCAAAAGTGCGAAAAACCATGAACTGTTTCCCTTCTCCTTATAGGATTTACCTGGGATTGACAGCATTCTTTATGTTTTTCATCCTGTTAATCTTGTTAATCCTGTCTAATAATTTTTGTGCTTCTTTTTAATTTT
>CAYVXD010000201.1:0-5032 GCA_964454265.1 uncultured Candidatus Sumerlaeota bacterium
CAAATACATATATCCTTGGCTATTCTTAAAAGGGGCTTTTTAGAGCGGACTCATAAGTTATACACTCATACAAATTTGGTGCTCTGAGTAATAATTCTTGCGTTGACCACGTTGTGTCGTAGTGGTTTGAATTTAATTTTGATAGAGGGGTCTAAATAGGAATGACCAGCCTACCTCCGGGTGGATATAAAACATCTGTTGCCAAAAGATATTTAGGCGCTCAAAATCTCTTAGTCATTTGGATAAGAGACCTGATATGTTGGGCTGTGATGGTTCTTCTGATTATCAAAGAGCCTGACGCAGACGAAGGATGAGTGATGAGCATGTGTGGTATTTGCGGGAAGATTTATTTTGACGCGGCACGGCCGGTGGAGCCGGAGATTCTCAAAGAGATGGCGCGCCTGCTCAACCATCGTGGGCCGGATGAGGATGGCTATCACATTAAGGGAAACGTAGGGTTGGGCCATCGGCGTCTGAGCATTATTGATCTGGTCAGCGGGCGCCAGCCGGTCTACAATGAAGATCGCACGCTCGTCATCCTGTTCAACGGTGAAATATATAATCATCGTCTTCTCCGTGAAGAGCTGGTAAATAAAGGGCATCACTTTTCAACGCGCTCGGATACGGAGGTAATCGTCCATCTCTACGAAGAGCTCGGGCCGCGTTGCCTGGAGCGCCTACGGGGAATGTTTGCCATTGCCATCTGGGACGATAAAGCGCAACAACTCTTCCTCGCTCGCGACCGCATCGGGAAAAAGCCGCTCTATTACACGCGCCTGAACGATGCGTTTCTCTTTGCCTCTGAGCTGAAAGGTCTGCTGGCAGAGCCCAAAATCTCGCGCGATATTGACTATAAGGCCCTGCATGATTACCTGACGTTCCAGTATGTGCCTCCTCCAGCCACCATTTTCAAAGATATTAAGAAGCTCGAACCAGCCCACTACCTGTTGCTTAAGAATGGCTCGGTTGAAACCCACCGCTACTGGGATTTGGTCTACGAACCCAAAACGCAGATCACCGAGGCGCAGGCGCTTGAACAGACGTTTGCGAAGATTGAGGATGCCGTCAAAGTGCGCCTGGAGAGCGAAGTGCCGCTGGGCGTCTTTCTGAGTGGGGGTGTGGATTCCTCTGCCGTTGTTGCGTTCATGCGGCGTCACGTCACAGGAGAGCTCAAAACCTTTTCCATTGGATTTGAAGAAGAGCGGTTCAACGAGCTTCCCTATGCTCGCCAGGTTGCGGAGCTCTTCGAGACGAAGCACGAAGAGTTTGTCGTGCGGCCAAACACGATCGAGATTCTGCCGAAACTCGTGTGGCACTTTGACGAGCCGTACGCCGATTTCTCTGCTTTGCCCACGTATTACGTTGCCCTGATCACCAAGAAATACGTCACCGTGGCACTAAATGGCGACGGGGGCGACGAGTCGTTTCTCGGCTATGTACGCTACCGCGGGTTTTCCGCCTTCAACCGTTACGGTAAAGTACCACGTCCCATTCGGAGTCTTTTGATTGGACCGCCGGTAAATCTTCTGTGCAAAATCTTTCCGAACAGCACGTTTTTTGAAAAGGCGTATTACTTGAATACCGCCTCGCTCTATGACCCTGCGCGCCTGTATGCCCAAACCATGGTGATCTTTCGCGACTATATGAAAGAAAAGATGTATGCACCCGAGCTGGCGTACCTGGCCAGAGAATACGACTCGCTGGACTACACGATTTCGCGGTTCAATGAGCCTCAGGCCAAGAACCTTGTGGAGAAGAAAGTGCGCTCCGATATTATGACGTACCTGCACGGCGATCTGCTGCCAAAAGTTGACCGTACAACTATGGCGCATGGAGTGGAGGGGCGCTCGCCGTTCCTTGATCAGTATGTAATGGAGTATGCGGCGCGTCTGCCTCTGGAAATTAAGTTCAAGAATGGTATTCTCAAATACCATCTCAAGCAGGTACTCAAGGATCTCTTGCCTCATAACATTCTCTGGCGGAAGAAGCAGGGCTTTGGCGTCCCGATTGGAGAGTGGTTTAAGGACGAGCTATTCGATTTCACGCGTGACATCCTGCTTTCGGAAGAAGCGCGCTCACGCGGATTCTTCAACATGCCCTACGTTGAAAAGATGCTCTACGATCATCGTCATAATCGCCAGAATCATCATCATCGGCTCTGGGCATTGCTGAGTCTGGAAGTCTGGTGCCGAACATTTCTCGATCGCAAAGACATTAGCGCCGGCCCAGTGAGCTTCTAGGATGTTGCGCGATACGCCGGACATTCTGCAGCGTATGGCTGAGGCTGCATAATTCCGTTCTCCTTGCAAGAGCACTCAGGTGAGCATTCCTTTCGCATATCGGCTTCTTCAATTAACCTCCTCATCGGATATTGGCGGCACCGAGCAGATGCTGTTCCGATTCCTCGGAAAGATCAATCGCCAGAAGTTCGACGTACGCATCTGTTCACTTATTGGCTCGGGGCGCCTCACACAGGCGTGCGAGCGTCTGGGATATCAGGCGTGGAACCTGCGTTTGGCCTCGCCCCTCCAGCTAGGCAAGCTGGTGTGGCTCTATCGGCTGTGTAGATCCGAGCGCATTCAGCTGATTCATACGTATGGTCTGCGGGCAGACACGGTTGGCCGCTTCATCGCGCACATTGCCGGTGTGCCAGTAATCGTATCGAGTATCCGGGGTCCGGATGAACAGCGGGGTTGGTGGCACGTGATGCTCGACCGTTTGACTGCCCGGTGGGTGGATTTGTTCATTTCGAATTCCGAGGCAGGTCGGCAGAGTCGAATCACCCGCGAGCGCTTTCCTTCGGAAAAGATCGTTACCATCCTGAATGGGATTGAAATTCCTGAGGCAATGCCGCATGGAGACCATCACGCGCTGCGATTGAAATATGGCATTCCTGAAGATGCGCACCCGGTGGTGAGCATGATTGCGAATCTGCGGGTGATGAAAGGACACCGCGACGTGATTGCTGCTCTGCCGGCTCTGCGATCGCGATTTCCACAGGTCTGTGTGCTCTGTGTCGGCCGAGATGACTCTGGTGGGGAAATCAAGCGCACGGCTGAGGCACACGGCGTAATGGGATCAATAAAATTTCTCGGCTATCAGGAGGCCACGCAAGAAATTCTCGCATTAAGCGATGTATTCCTCCTCCCGTCGCACTGGGAAGGATGCCCTGCGTCGATTCTGGAGGCTATGGTTGCTGGTGTGCCTGTGGTGGCAACGAAGGTAGGTGGGATTCCAGAAATTGTTGAAGATCGCAAGACTGGCCTGCTTATTTCACCCAGGGATCCAGACGCTATCTGTGGGGCAATTGCGTGGATGATAGAGAATCCGCGCGAAGTGCAGGCGATGGTTGCCGGAGCAAAACAGCAGATCGCTGACCATTTCTCGCTTGATCAGATGGTCAGCAAGATTGAGGCAACCTACGAACCCCTGCTTAAGAAAAAAGTCGGCTCCTTGTGAATTCCTTCCATTAGGCCCCTGGACAGGCTATGGAATGAAATTTTGACCAGCACGACACAACGTACACGTTGGATGAATCTATATGCCGAATGAAGATCGTAGGGGGCAGGTTTGAAACCTGCCCCCACAATTATCTGCAATCACTATGATACATATCCTGTAGGGGCGAACCCATGTGTTCGCCCTTATTAGTTTGGATGCATCAAGCACGCTATTTCACTGCCGACTGCTCAATAATAAGATCGCCTTTCGTGGCATCCAGCGTAGCGCGCACGCCCAGCGGCAATGTGCAGAGATAGTCTACGTGTCCGAAAGGCATGTTCATCAGCACGGGAATCTTGAGCGGGTAAAGGCGGTCGCGAATTACATCTTCAAGGCCCTGGGTATATGGAGCGCCTTTCTTCGGCTTGACGTCACACCCGGCGCACTTTCCGACCACAATGCCTGCAGCATCCCGCAATTTCCCTGCATTAATCAGATGGGTCAGCTGACGGTCCATGCGATACGGCGCTTCATCAATATCCTCGATGAAAACGATCTTGCCACGGGTAACAATTTCATACGGAGTGCCGAGTGTGGTCACGATAATGCTCAGATTGCCGCCCGTCAGCGCTCCGTGCGCCTTGCCTTTACGAATAGTGATCGCGCGTCGCACGTCGCTCCCTGTGCGGATTGAGCCGAAGGGTTCAGGCTCGCTCAGGATGCGGAACAAACTGTTTCGCGTATAGGGGGGACTCTTCTTTTTGATCAGATTGGCTGTCACCATGGGGCCGTGGAACGATACCAGGTTGGCCTTTTTGAGAAACGCCAGGTGCAGCGCTGTAATGTCGCTAAACCCAACGAATATTTTGGGGTTACGTTGTATAAGGCGATAGTTGATATTTCGCAGCAACCGAGCCGTGCCATATCCTCCGCGCAAACAGAATATCGCATTGATCCGCGGATTCTGAAACATGGCATGCAGATCAGCAAGGCGTCGGCGATCTGTGCCTGCCAGAAATCCAACTTTTTCGCGACAGAATTTCCCAAGCACTACCTGGTAGCCCATCTTCTCGAGTGCGGCCTTCCCCTTGTCAATCATGTTGGGCTCTTGCGGCGCACTGGCTGGCGCAATCACACCAATCGTGTCGCCTTGCTTCAATCGTGGTGGTTTGATAGCCATTGTCTTGAATCTCCTTTGAAAAAATTTGTACGCCGTTAAGTATATCGGAATGCAATCGTGTATTTCATTAATGCCATTGCTCAAGGTAACCTGGCGACGTACTACGAAGCCAATGACCGCTCACGCTTCTAAGGGTCTCTACTCAAATCTGATTCGCGACTCCGATGTCCCTTGTCCGATTTCGTCCCAAGCATAAGAGCCATCCGCGTTTTTCACACAAACATACAATTTGTCATTACTACCCGTGCCAGCTTCCACAAAAGCCAAACATCCACGGTACGTACTGCTGGCAGTAGGAAGCCAGCCTGTATAGTGCTCTACGTCAAACAATTTTGCTGTTATTCTTTGGCCGCTAGCGGAGATATTGCCAGAGGTCTTTATTTCACCCACCGCCGCGCCCGTTGCAGTGCC
>CAYVXD010000202.1:0-4988 GCA_964454265.1 uncultured Candidatus Sumerlaeota bacterium
TGTATACTAATGCACCATAACAGGAGATATGAGGTTTAAAATGACTTCCAAATTGTTCCTATTTGAATATTCTTCTTTCAAGATTTCAGAAGCTGTAGGGGCTCAAAATTTTGAGCCCCTACTTACTAGAATAACACCAGCACATTAGAGGAG
Source organism: uncultured Candidatus Sumerlaeota bacterium (assembly GCA_964454265.1). GTDB lineage: Bacteria > Sumerlaeota > Sumerlaeia > MWCT01 > JAUWMI01 > JAUWMI01. The sequence continues at coordinate 154 of CAYVXD010000202.1, forward strand.
ATCCATGGGATCCACGTCAATGGTAAGTGCCACCTTGCTTGTCATGCGAAGCTGGCTAAATTTCGCCAGGCTGGCATCCAGGAGGCGGTGCAGAGTGTTGGGGCGCCCGTGGCGAATAAGCAGGCGCCAGCGATAGCGATTTCTCAATTTTGCAATGGGCGAGGGTGCAGGGCCGAGGATAGTAAGGCCCTTAAGGCTTTTCTGGTACGCAAGGCTTTTTGCGATGTTGGCGAAGCGCTGGGCAACAGTGCGCGTAAGCTCTTCCTCAACGCCGGAAAACACAATTGAGATGAGCTTATAGTAGGGTGGAAAGCGAAGGATTTTGCGCACTCGCAGCTCCTTGGCCGTGAATGCGTCGTAGTCTTGCTCAGTGGCTTTCACAATGCTGTAGTGGTGGGGGACGTAGGTCTGAATAATGACGTATCCGGGCTGAGGGCCTCGGCCCGTGCGCCCTGCCACCTGGGTTAGGAGCGAGAAGGTGCGTTCAGCGGAGCGGAAATCCGGCAGGTAGAGCGAGAAGTCCGCAGACACGACGCCCACCAGCGTAATACGTTCGAGATGGAACCCCTTGGCGATCATCTGCGTGCCGAGGATGATATCCACTTCCCCCTCAGTAATCATGCGCCACTTTTCAATGAACGACCCGCGGCGTGTTGTAGTGTCGAGATCCACGCGCACTACGCGTGCCTGAGGAAAGCGGTGCGCAAGCTCATTCTCCACCCGTTGGGTGCCCGCCCCAATCAATGTAACCTCAGGGCTATGGCATGCAGGGCAGACGTCCGGCTTCTTCATCCTGCGGGCGCAATAGTGGCAGACAAGCTGGTCACCCGCACGATGGTAGGTCATGGTTATGTCGCAGGCGTCACACTTCACGATGTGATTGCACTGGAGACAGAGAAAGAAGTTCGAGAAACCGCGGCGATTGAGAAACAGCATTACCTGCTCGTTGGCATCCAGGCGCTGCTGGATCGCCTGGACGAGTCGGGTGGAGAGGAGCTGGGGATTATCTCTTTCCCTGAGTTCCTTGGTCATGTCAATGAGTTCAACAGAAGGTAGCGGCAGATTCTCTACACGTTTTGGCAGGGTTAGAATGGTGTACTTGTGAATGAGTGTGTTATAGTAGGATTCCAGGGAGGGAGTAGCGCTGCCGAGGATGACTACAGCGCCGCGCTGCTGACCCCGCATTACTGCAACGTCTCGGGTGTGGTAGCGTGGAGTGTCGTTCTGCTTATAGGTGTTTTCATGTTCTTCGTCCACGACGATGAGGCCGAGATCAGCAAACGGGCTAAAAACTGCTGAGCGTGCGCCGATGATGATGGCCACACGCCGCTGCTTGATTTTGCGCCAGAGATCGTACTTCTGGCCAAGGGAGAGCTTGCTGTGATAGACGCCCACGATATCTCCAAAGCGGCTGCGAAAGCGATCCACGGTCTGTGGGGTGAGCGCAATCTCTGGAACGAGCACAATCGCCTGGCGATCCTGAGCCAGTGCTTCGGCAATGGCCTGGAGGTACACCTCAGTTTTCCCGCTGCCGGTGATGCCATAGAGGAGAAATGTATGGTGGCGGCGCTCATGTAGCGGTTGGAGAATCTTCTCCAGGGCCTCATGTTGCCATGTGTTCAAAGTGAGTGCAGACGAGCTGGAAGAAAGGGTGAGGTAGTCATCTTTGCGGTCTACAGGCTCCAGAGTTTCTTCCAGAATGTCCGCGTTAAGAAGGTTACGAATAACGGCAGGGCCCACCTGCAGGCGTGTGCGAAGCTCCGACGGTGCGATTGGCTCATTTGCGCTTTCAAGGAAAAAGGCGACCACCTGGCGCTGTTTTGGGGTGAAGCGGTTCAGGTCTGCGCGACCATTGCGCAGCTGCTTGGTGATCTGGGCAAAATTTGCCAGACGCAGAAGGCGCTGGGTTTTTTCTGTGACGTCATGAAAGCCGATAAAAGAGATACAACTCAACGCCTCGCCAATGCCGCAGTAATAATAGTCTGCCAGCCATTTGCCCAGCTCGATCAGATCCTCATCCACTGCAAAGTCCGGCGTGATCTGTGCAAGAATCTGCTTGATGGATTTCGCTTTCTTATCCGTGGAGAGGCTGACCACGCAGCCCGCAGCCTGGCGGCTGCGCACGGGAATGACCACCAGGCTTCCCTTCCGTATCATGGGCCGCAAATCATCGGGTATCGCATACTGATAGGTCGTGCGAACCGGTAGCTCCAGCGCAACATCCGCGTACGGATACTCAAGCGGACGAAGATGCTCAGAGCTCTTGCTATTTGCAGAATGCACTGTTTACCACCTCTGGTGCTTGCGGAAATTATTGCCTCGTAGCTGAGATCGTGGAAACGCAGGCTTAAACAGGACGTCCACATACGCCGCTAATGGCTTCTACCACCCAACAGGAAGCTCAGCCGTGTAGCACGATCCCAAAACCAAACAGCAATGCCATGCTGTATATCATAGCGTCATATTTTTTCTATCGTATAGGCATGGCCAAGACAAGGGAATTGTGTGGGGTAGAGTTGAAGAATGGCGGTTTCTGCGCGAGGCCAGAGAAAAGCCCGCCCGATGACCGGGTGGGAATGAAAGGATGAGAAAGACCAGTACTTTATGCCCTGGTGCATGGTGAGCACCAGGAATTTGCATTTATAAAAATCTCCGCGGAGCTCCACCGACAATCAAAAATTTCCTACAAGACCCCTTCGGTCACCCTCTGAGTAACGGCCCGTCACATTGCGGCGGAACTTCGCTTCATCGTCGCAGTACTTTAGCCCCTCTTCAAGTGTAATTTTCTTCGCACGGGTAAGCTCGACAAGCGACTGGAGGAAAGTCTGCATGCCATCCTCCTGATTCTGGATGGCCTGCTTAATCTCAGTAATAAGACCTTCGCGGATGCACTTGTTGACAATAGGTGAATTGATCATAATTTCGCAGGCTGGAATGCGGCCGGTATTATCTGCACTTCTCAAGAGATGCTGTGAAACGACGGCACGCAGGTTCAGCGAGAGCTGCTCGAGAATTAGCCGCTCGTCGTCAGCAGTGAAAAAGTGGAGAATGCGGTTTATGGTCTGCACGGCATCCGGGGTATGGAGGGTGCTGAGGACTAGGTGGCCGGTTTCTGCGGCAGTCAGTGCGGTTTTCACAGTTTCGCGGTCGCGCATTTCGCCGATCAGGATGACGTCAGGATCCTGGCGTAGAATGTGTTTGAGTGCTGTTTCGAAGGACTCAATGTCAACGCCGAGTTCCATCTGGTTGACAATACACTTGTTGTCTCGGTGAAGAAACTCGATGGGGTCTTCAATGGTGATGACATGTTCGCGTCGGGTGCGATTGATATGATGAACGATAGAGGCGAGCGTAGAAGATTTGCCACTGCCCGTGACACCGGTAACAAGAATCAGGCCCGTCCGATTGTTAGCGATCTTGCTTAGCACTGGTGGAAGATTTAGATCCTCAAATGTAGGAACGTTAATGCTTACAAGACGGGCAGCGAGACTAATCGAGCCGCGCTGGTGGAAAATATTGATCCGATACCGCGCAACCCCGGGAATGCTGTAGGAGAGATCCGCCGTACCCGCTATATCAAAGCTCTGACGTTTGCGGGCAGGAGTAATGGTTTCCATCGCATCCTCGGTATCCTTGGGAGTAACCTTGTCGTGGTCCAATGGATGCAGAATACCGTTTATGCGAAACATAGGAGGGCTGCCGACCTTGAGGTGCAGGTCAGAAGCCCTCATCTTGATCATGGCTTCGAGCAGATGGTTAACGTCCACGAGAAATTTTATCTCGCATATAAAATTATATACCATAAGACAGTAAAAGTCAATAGTTATATCGGCATTTTTCACGAATTGATTAGCCAAAACTACAAGGCTTTTCTGCATATTCCTTGCGAGTTTATGTGGGAATAATACTGCGACACCGTGAGTAGTGTGCACCGGGGGAAGCATGGCAAAGAAATTGGTGTTGATAATTTAAGCACAGCCTTATATACGTCAGATGCTTTGATGCGATGGAACAGTGAAAGAATTCCATTGAGCGACAACCTTGTTGCTGTGGCTGCAGGCTTTAATTCAGGCGCCCTTTAAAGACGTTGGCTGATGAAAATTCTCTATGATGCCAGGACCATCCGGCACGGCCGCACCGGGGTCGGAGTTTATACGTACAATCTGCTTCGCCATCTGTTAAGGATAGACGTTGAGAATACGTATACATGCCTGTTTCTGCGAGGACAGGTGCCGACAGAGCTCCAGGACCTGAGCGCCTGTGATCCCATCGAGGTGGGTGTAGATTATCAACATCATCCGTGCGGAGAAATCTGGGAAAATCTGCACCTGCCGCGCCTTGCACGGAAGCTGGACTGTACGCTGCTGCACGGGCCGGCATTTTTGGTGCCGTGGGTGAAACGAGGCTTGAAGATCGTCGTGACGATTCACGACTTGATTGCCTACCGGATACCGCAAAACTATCGCTTTGCATATCGCAAGTACCTGAGGGTAGCAATCCGGCGCGCTGCACGCGTGGCAGACCGCATCATGGTTGATTCGCATTGCACTAAGCGCGATTTGCAGGAGATCCTCGGGGTAAGAGAAGAGCGGATTGCAGTGGTGCATCTGGCACCATCGCCGGGATTCAGAGTTATCGAGGACGCGGTGAAGGAGCAGAAACGGGCCGCTTATCAATTGCCAGCGCGATTTATTCTGTCCGTGGGCACGCTCGAACCGCGAAAGAATCAGATGGCCCTCGTCAAAGCATTTGAGATAGCGAAGCAGCGCCATGGTCTCCCGCACTTGCTGGTAATGGTTGGTGATATGGCGAAAGGAGGCGAGGCAGTTTCCCGG
>CAYVXD010000203.1:0-4855 GCA_964454265.1 uncultured Candidatus Sumerlaeota bacterium
GGGGCGACCCGCCGCGGCGGGCCGCCCATGGGCGGGGTAACCCCGCCCCTACGTCTTCAATCAAAACAGGACACAAGGATAAATCCTATTGATCCTGTAAATTCTGTAAATCCCGTCCAAAAGTGTATGAAACGGTGTGTCTGGTGAAAGATAAAACATTAAGATCGGCAAATTTAGAGAACCGGAGGAAAGTGATATGAAAGCACTAGTTTTTGGTGGTTCGGGAAAGATCGGTTCAGCAGTCGCATGGGATCTGGCAAAGGACGAAGAGGTCGAAGCCATAGGAATTGTCGGGAGGCGCAAGGATGCCCTGGAGAAAACAAAAAGATGGATAGGCAGTAAAAAGATCGTTCCGCATGTTCTCGATGTGAAAGACAAAAAGGCCGCGATAAATCTGATGCAGCAGTACGATGTGGGCACCATTGCAATGCCTGACAGAAAGACAAGCTATAAAGTGGTTCACACTGCCATTGAGGCCGGGCTGAACATCGTTGACATGCTCGAAGAGTATCACCGGCGTCCAGACGCTTACGAAACAGAAGGATTGGAAGTCCCAGATGGGATGACGCTTGATGAATATGGAGACTGGCTCCATAATACCGCGATCGCCAACGGCGTGACATTCATTGATGGTATGGGTTTTGCCCCCGGGCTGAGCAATGTTACCGTGGGCGAGGCTATCAGGAAGATGGACACCGCGGAATCTGTAATAGCGAGAGTTGGTGGCATTCCCGCGAAAGAGTTTGCTCAAAAGCATCCCCTGAGATATATGATTACCTGGGCCTTCGAGCATGTATTGCGTGAATATATGATCAAGTTGGAAGTGATTAAGGACGGCAAGGTTGTGGAAGTAGATGCGATAGGTGATCGCGAAACATTTCAATTCTCAAAGTTCGGCAAGAATGAAAAGTTGCAGTGCGCAGTTACGCCCGGCATGCCCAGTTTCATCTTCTCGAGGCCGCAGCTTAAGGAATTTGCCGAAAAAACCGTTCGCTGGCCGGGCCATTTTCAGGGAATAGACACTCTGAAGGAGTGCGGGTTGCTTGATCTTGAAGCTTATGAATACGAAGGTACAAAGATAGTGCCTCGAGAATTCCTCCTGTCTCTCATAACGCCTAAACTTCAGCCCCTTGAGGGTGAAACCGATGTATGCCTTATGTATAACACAACAATGGGGACAAAGGACGGTAAGAAGGTAAAGATCGAGCACTTCATGTGGGATGAGGCGGATACAGAGAACGGAATGTCTTCCATGATGCGGGCTACTGGTTTTCCCGTTGCTATCGCGGCAAAGCTTCTCATGGAAGGATTGATCAAGGAAAAAGGGATAGTCCCTCCCGAAGACTGCATAAAGGGCAAAGTCTACGATCGCTTCATGAACGAGCTGAAGAAGAGAAGCATAGATATACTCGAGGTTACAGAAGGAGGGGATAAGGGAGAATAATGTGGCCGACATTGTAATAGGGCAGAAGTTCGGAAAACACAATAGGTGCGGTGCGGCCTGATGTGGTGGATGCCAACGCAGGTGCATTCCGCCTTTACGAGCGGATAGCGGCTTTATTCCTGCCAAAAGCCGGAAAATACTCCTATCTACGCCGTTCGACGGGATTTTCAGCCGTTATCACCGTAATTAAGGAAATCGCCAGAAGCAAGATTGCGCTTCTAATATATCAACCCACTTATGATGCATTTTACGGCAACGTATTAGTAGTCCGCCTACGTTGTTTTGATGAGTAGCGTTCGCCGCGGCGAACCGGGACGGCGGCGCTACACTTAGAGCCTGCAATGTATATTATACACCATAACTACTGTGGTGATGCATTAGGCTTGTATAGAAGGCGATTATGAATCCAAAGCTCATCCTACGGCTAATATTTATCCTTGGGGTTATTGGGGGTGCTTGCAGCTGTAGCTTTATTCAAGAAAGCGAACCGTCAGGCCGTGCGGCGAGGATTTCGCCGTTTCAGGATGCCGTCATTCTCTCGCCTCAGCAAGCTTCGTTTCTTGAAACGCTGGGCGCCCGCGAGGTGCGCAGGTATGTTTATCAGCGAACCGGTCAACTATTGCCCGTCATCCAAGTCGATAAGATTGACGCGTCTGTGATGAATGCCGTCGTTGTCACTAGCAAGAACCGCCTCCTGGTGAAATCCTTGCAGCCGACCCCAGCAACTCAATCATTCCTCACAGCCCTGGAACCTGAACACTATTTGTTGAAAACGATTCATCGCGACGGGCGAAAGATTGTCCTTATCGCCGGAGGGGATCCGCTTGGAACCCTCTATGGCACCTACCGGTTTGCCGAGCACCTTGGCGTTGGTTTTTATCTGCATGGCGACACAATACCGGACAAACGAATGGTGCTGCATCTGCCGGATCTCGATGAGCGCGGCAGACCGCTGTTCGCTGTCCGAGGGATCTTACCTTTTCACGATTTCCCGGAAGGCCCTGATTGGTGGAACTTGGACAACTACAAAGCCATCCTTTCACAGCTGCCGAAACTCCGGATGAATTTCATCGGGCTGCATACCTACCCCGAACGCCGACCAGGCAACCACCCGGCTGCAGAGCCGACCGTGTGGATCGGGCTACCCGAGGATATGGATGAGGATGGCAGGGTACGCTTTAGCTATCCGGCCAGCTATCAGAACACGCTGCGGGGAAATTTCGGCTACCGAGCGAAGAAAACCGGCGATTTCTCCTTTGGCGCTGCGGAGCTTTTTGAGCGCGACGCCTATGGCCCAGTTGTCATGAACGATTGGTTGCCTCAGCCCGAGACCAAACAGGCCTGTAATGAGTTGTTTAACCGCACGGGCGGCATGCTTCGGGAAGCGTTTAGATACGCCCGTCGGCTGGGTATTAAAACATGCGTCGGCACCGAAATCCCGCTCACCATTCATGAAATCCTCAAGAAGCGCCTGGAAGCTTTGGGCAAGGTGCCATCCGATCCTGCAACGGGTCAGGAACTCTATGAGGGGATCTTCCTGCGCGCGGCAAGGACATATCCACTCGATTATTACTGGCTGTGGACACCGGAAGCTTGGACGTGGCAAGGTTCGTCTAACGAAGAGATCCAACAAACAATCGCCGATCTGCAAATGGCTATCGCAGCTGCAGAAAGAATCAAAGCACCGTTTCAATTGGCAACTTGCGGCTGGGTTCTCGGTCCGCAGGGAAACCGCGCAATGTTCCGCCGCATTCTTCCCGCGCACTTCACGATGAGTTGCATCAATCGCTTCGCCGGCAAAGCACCTGTGGATCCTGCATTTGAAGATCTGGGGCGCCGGTCGAAATGGGCAATTCCATGGCTGGAAGACGACGATGCGTTTTGCTGCCCGCAGCTTTGGGCTGGGCGGATGCGACGCGATGCTGCCGACGCGTTGAAGTATGGCTGCACCGGGCTGATCGGCATTCACTGGCGCACGAGAATCCTGGGGCCTAACTTTTCCTCTCTTGCAAAAGCTGCCTGGGATCAAAGTCGCTGGATCAAAGCAGTGGAGAGGCTGCCGGAAAGCGCAAGCGAGGAAGGTCCTCTGGGCGGAGTCTTCGCGAGCTTCAGTGGCACCCCCATTGCCGGCACCGACGATGACCCCCTTTACCAGACTGTGCGATACGATTTTGCCGGATACCGCTTGTCAGTGCCGGATGGAACTTACAAGGTTACGCTCAAATTCTGCGAACCCCACTTCAAGGAAAAGGGCAAGCGGGTCTTTGGCATCAGAATTCAGGACAGGGAGGTTATGGATCGCCTGGATATATTCGCCGAAGCCGGTCTCAATACGGCCTACGACTGTGCTTTCGAAAAGATTCACGTCACAGGCGGCCAGCTCAAAATCGACTTTATCCGCCAAACCGGAAACCCCTGTATCGCCGGCGTTGTGGTGGAAGGCAAGGAATTGACCCGCAAGATTAACTGCGGAGGCCCGGCGTACAAAGATTACGCCCCCGATTGGCCTCAATTCGATGGCAAACCCCGCGATCTTCCCTCGGATGATTTCTATCAAGACTGGGCACTTCGCCAGTTCGGTCCTGAGGTCGCTGAACGAATTGCAGAAATCTTCACAATCGTAGATGGCAAGTTACCCCGACCTTTCGTTTGGGTCGGCGGACCCGGAGGCCTGCGGCCGGATGCACGCCCATGGAATCAGGTTCGCAAAGAGTATGCTTTTGTGGATGAACTGGCGGCGCTGCGACCCCATGTTAAAGGGGCAGGGCAATTGGAGCGGTTCGATTACTGGTTGGACCATTTCCGCCACGCCAAAGCGGCAGCCCGCGTGCGATGCACCTGGGCACTGTACAACCAAGCAATGGAAAAAGTGAATGCCGAAAAAGATCCAGATACTCAAAAGCGACTGGCGAGGAAAACGGTACTACCTCTTCGCATACAATTAGTTCTGCGGGTCGCAAAGGCGTATAGCTATCTTCTGGCAACAATAAGCACCACCGCCGAGATGGGCACCATTGCTAACTGGGAGCAGCACATCCTGCCAGACTTGCTCGAAACGCCGGGAGAAGAGCTGGCAAAAATTCTCGGCGAACCTCTGCCTGCCGACGCGTTGCCCTCCAAGGAATACACCGGCCCACCGCGCGTTGTGGTGCCGACGGTTCGCACCAATATCATGAGTGGCGAAATCCTGAGCTTAAAAGTTCTCATCCTCGACCAAGAACCGCCTCGCAGCGCTGCCCTCTTCTGGCGTGAAATGGGTTGTGGCTCTTTCGCTTCTATCACTTTGACTCACGTGGCAAGAGGAGTTTATTCCGTGTCGCTTCCTCCTGATGCCGCGCGGGGCATGGGTATTGAATATTACGTACAGGTTGAACGGAAAGCCGCCGAGCCCCTTTATTTTCCCGTAACAGC
>CAYVXD010000204.1:0-4488 GCA_964454265.1 uncultured Candidatus Sumerlaeota bacterium
TCGCCTAACAACAGCATTTGCGTCGCTGAGGTTATAGGATGGCCAAAGGTATACGCTTCATGCCGCCCGCTTTATTATTGAGATAACGATGGCAGAGACGGGCGGCACAGGCGCAAATGCCAAACGTTATATGAAATTGGCGCCGCTAATAAGGCGATAGTTTGATGAGAAAAACCATTCGATGAGAGAGAAGTAGCAGTCTTTATGAGAACACATTCATGTGTGTTAACGATACTCGCAGGCAGAGATAGTGGCAAAATGAGATAAATTCTCCTTGACGTCCATGGTATGGCATGAGAAGGCATTAAGGCTTTTTTGCCAAGCGATAAACTCGAGGGTACGGCTCGCATTGAGCAAGGCAGCCGCGAAGGCGCGTAGGGCCGTGCAACAACGATCGGTTATTCCATATGATGAAAAACGAGAAGCCAGAACATAAGATTGACACGATGGGGGGACAAGCGGTTATCGAAGGGGTAATGATGCGCAGTCCCCAGGGCTATAGCATTGCCGTGCGTAAGGCATCGAAAGAGATCAAAGTCAAGAGCATCCCGTATCGGCCACTGAGCAAGCGGATCAAGTTGCTGGGGCTACCATTTTTGCGCGGAACAGTTACACTGTTTGAAATGCTGGTGATCGGGATTAAGGCACTGGATTTTTCAGCAAGCGAATGGGAAGAGCCATCGGTAGAACGACGGAGTAAAAAAGCAAAAAAGCCAGATGCTGCGATGGGTAAGACTGCAGACGAAAAGCCACAGACCGAGACAGTCCGCCCTGGATTGGCTAAAGAGAGCAAGGGGCTCAGCATCGTGTCGCTCGTGCTGATGATGGTGCTGAGTTTCGGGTTGGCAATGTTTCTAGTCGTCGTGCTGCCAAATTTTCTAACGTCATATCTGGGGCGTCTTGATCTGTTTGGCGTAGCACCAGAGCAACAGGTGCTGGTGGTTGAGCCTGGCGCAGGCGTCGAGGCAGAGACACCCGCAGTGTATCAGTCGTCTGAGCGAAGCGTTCTGGTTGAAGAGCAAGCGCCGCTCGTATACAATCTTATTGCCGGGTTTTTTCGAGCAGCTATTATTTTTGCCTACGTGCTGGCGATCTCCTTGCTTAAGGACATTCGACGCATCTTTCAATATCACGGGGCAGAGCACAAAACAGTGTTTGCATTTGAAAAGGGGGAAGAGCTGACGGTAGAGAACGTCAGAAAGTATTCGACCATGCATCCGCGGTGTGGGACGACGTTTCTGGCGATCGTTATCTTCGTCAGTATTATTGTCTTTTCGGTCATTGCGAAGGTTGTAATATCGCTCTATCCACCGTTTACGACATGGAATTTTCTCTTGAAGAAAGGCATACTGATCTCGCTGCATATTCTCTTCATGCCGCTGGTGGCGGGCTCAGCGTATGAGATCATCAAATATGCCGGGCGTCATCAGGATCGGTTGTTCTGGCGGGGATTAGTCTATCCGGGTCTGCTTTTCCAGCGCATCACCACAAAAGAGCCTGATGATGAGCAACTGGAGGTAGCGATTGTGTCGCTGAAGGCTGCTTTAGCTATTGGCCAGGGTGCAGGAGCGCAAACCAGTCGGGAGGGGAACATTGAGCCGGGCTCGGTTCGCGGAGATCTACCGTGAAAGTGTATCAAGGCCGGAGTGAGGGGATAAGCATTATGTTAGATCTCGAGAAGCGAATGAAGGAAATTGAGGCGCACTATAGCGAAGTGGTGACCCTTCTGGGCGATCCCGCAGTTGTGGCGAACAGGGAAGAGTATCTTAAGACTGCAAAGCTGCATAGCGATCTGGAGAAAATCGTACAGCAGTATCGGCAGCTCCAGGCGATTAAGACACGGTTGCAAGATACACGGGCATTGCAGGACGACCCGGATGAGGAGATTGCTTCTTTGGCACGCGAGGAAACCGCGGAGCTCGAGCAGAAACTCGCGGCCGTAGAGCAGGAGTTGGAGCTGCTGCTAGTGCCTCGTGATCCTCTGGATGAGAAGAACATCGTGATTGAGATTCGCGCGGGGATCGGGGGCGAAGAAGCAGCGCTGTTCGCGGCAGACTTGCTGCGCATGTACACCAAGTTTGCCGAGAAAAAAGGCTGGCGTGTCGAAATGTTGAGCTCTCACCCGACAAACCGCAGGGGATTCAAGGAAGTGATTATCAGCATTCAAGGGGAAGGCGTGTATAGCCAGATGAAGTTCGAGAGCGGCATCCATCGGGTGCAACGCGTGCCCGTAACCGAGGCGCAAGGCCGCATCCATACATCAGCCGTTACGGTTGCCGTGCTACCTGAAGCCGAAGAGGTAGATGTCGTGATCAAACCGGAAGATCTGCGTCTTGATGTGTTCCGATCGTCCGGCCCCGGAGGGCAAAGTGTTAATACCACGGATTCTGCAGTGCGAATCACGCACCTGCCAAGCGGCTTGGTGGTAACATGCCAGGACGAAAAATCGCAACATAAGAACCGGGCAAAAGCGATGAAGGTGCTACGTGCACGGCTGCTGGATCGAGAGCGCGAAACGCAGCAAAACGCCATTTCCGCAAGCCGAAAACAACAGGTGGGCACAGGAGACCGTAGCGGCCGAATCCGAACCTATAATTTCCCCCAGAACCGTATGACCGATCATCGGATTGGCCTGACACTGCGCAAATTGGATTTGATCATGCAAGGTGAACTGGATGACATTATCAACCAGCTGGTGCTTAACGGGCAAACGCAGAAGCTCAATGCCCTATGACCGGAGGAGACCTGTCCGCTACAGGGGTGATAGACGCGTTCTATTCTTTTCCTTCCTCAAACACTGTCCGATTTTTTTCTTTCTCATATATAAATTCTAATACTGGCTGACGTACTGTAAACTATTACGGAGAGAGAAAAATCCGTTGACTTTCCTGTAAGGTGGGGGGTTAATCCGGTGATTCGCAATCAGCTGCAATACATAAATCCACTTTCTGAGATTCACCCGAGAATGTCCGAGAAGTATGAGAGATAGCCAGAAGGAGAAAGGAGGATAGGATTCGCGCTGTAAGAGTCTGGAGTGGAGTTGGAGTCGTGCCGCTTGTTGTGACATATTCTGCAGAGCAAGAGAGCTGGCGCACATGACCGACTGTGAAGTGGATCATCTCTAACGATTGAAAAGGAGAATACGATGGGACGTGCAGGCAAAGCGCTAATCATGGTAAGTCTTCTCGCGTTGACTGTGAGTGCATGGTTTTTGAGTTGTAAGCAAAGACCGATAACCGAGAAGATCAAGGCAGAGCCACTGGTCGTTCTGCCAGCGGATGCAACGATTGTTGGTGGAGTGACAATTTACCAATTGGGGGAAGAGAAAGAGAAGCCTGAGTTCGCCGAGGAGATGCTCGGTGCCCAGATGAAAGAAGTAAAAGAAATGCTGGAACGGATTAAAACCAAAGCAAATCTCAATCTGCCTGACGATCTGGATCGCGCGGTGTTTGGGATCAGCAATGTGGGTCCACAAGAGCCAACAATTGTGGCATTGTTCCAAGGGCGGTTTGATCCAGCCGCAATTACAAATGCGATAAAAGAGGAATTTCAAGACGCCACGTTCGAAGACAAGACGTTTGACTCGTACAAATACACCATCATGGAGAGCACCAAGGGCGATCGTGTCGCTTTTGGATTTCCAGTATCAGAGTTCGCCGTACTGTCAAGTGATGAGGAGGCGCTGAAGACCGCGCTCGGACAATTTACGAAACCCGCAAAGTCGGTTATGGACAATAAGGAGATAGCCAGCCTGTTGGATAAGGTTGACCGCACCGGTATTTGGATTGCAGGACTTGTACCTGCGGAAATGGAAGAATCGGTCAAAGACGTCCCGCAGTTTGCCGCTTTGGGAAAGCTGAAGAAATTCTCAATGATAATGAACACAACAAAAGGGATTAATCTGGAGCTGGCAGGCTATTGCACAACATCTGACGAAGCCACGGGAGTTAAGGACGCAGTCAATGCACTTATCGAGCAATCTAAGTTTTTCATTGGCTTTGTGCCCCAGGGTGAACAGCTAATGAAGCTCTATGAAAAGATCCAATTGACGGCTGATGGAGCAACTACGAAGCTCTCGTTCTCATTGAGTGAGGAAGAGATCAAGCAGCTGCAAGAAACGTTTGCGGAAATGAAAAAAGCGATGGAAATGCCTGAGCCAATGGATTTGCCTCCGCCGGTTGAAGAGGTGGAATAGGCCGCTGTCGCATGTGAAGGGAAAGAGATCCGACTCTGGTGTGAGAAGCGGCCTTTGCGTCTGTACCCGCCGCGGCGAGTCAAGACGATTGCGCGAAAGGTACGGCTCTGGCCAGCAGGAGTGGAGGAAGTCGGCACCGGTCAACAGAGGCAATGACCGTCTGAGCAGGATTTTCTTTTGGCACAATGTTGAAACGTTTCTATAACTTCCCACCCGTATTCTCTGCATTACCAACTATATGAGCAGTCGGGGAGTTTTCTATAACGCCGACTGCTCATAATGACTAATGATAT
>CAYVXD010000205.1:0-4484 GCA_964454265.1 uncultured Candidatus Sumerlaeota bacterium
GCTATGACCCCTTTACCACATTGCTCTAAGCAGAATGTGGCCTTTTGGTTTTAGTCCGCCTCGGCAGACTCTTCTTTACCCCCTAGCTTTAGCTGGGGGGTAAAAGAAGAATTCTCAACTAGCGCGCTTCAGCGTAACAGAAGAATTCTCAACTAGTCCGCCTAGGCGGAGCTTCTCGCAGTGGCTCAGGGCTCAGATTCCAATGGCTAAAGCCGCGGGTGGATAAGCGACGCTAAAGTGCCCTTCAGGGTGAACCTTCAGGGTGAACCCTGGTGGTTTTTATTTAGCCAACTTTCGCTTTCACCCCACCTGAAGGTTCACCTTGAAAGGTTCACCTTGAAAGGCGGGTGCAAAGTAGAGACCGCCTCAAGGCGGCCTACAATAAAGGTATCGTGCAAAATTCGTGTATCTTAATGCCCTTCATATAGCGCCATTAAAGCCTCACCGCACTCAAGTCACTTGGAAAAAGTTCTAAAGTCCAGCAATTTAGAAAGGTGACGGCAAAGTTTGCACGGAGCCTGCTATTCTTTCACGGAGACAAGGAAATCTTCCATGCCCCGAACGATTGCCTCTGCTTGTGCCTCCTGATATTCTTGTTCAAGCAGACGAGCCTCATCGTAGGGGTGTGACATAAACGCCTGCTCGACAAGAAGTGCCGGAATGTGCGTGTTTCGCAGCGGAGAATAATTAAAGTTCCCCACTACGCCAAACTCGTCCCAGCCCAACTTTAATAGCTCGTCATAGATCAATTTCGTAGGTAACTGGCAATGTTTGTACTTGTAATAGGTGCTGGTGCCAGAAACGCTTAAAAAGCCTCGTGATGAGCCTGCGGCATTTGCGTGAATGGAGATGTAGAAGTCCGCATCCGCGTCTATTGCCATTTGGACCCGTTCACTTAGCGTTGGATAGGAGTCGCCTGGCCTAACAATTACAATTTTGGCACCTCGCTCTTCCAAGGCCTGCTTGAGGTAACCAACCGCAAATGAATTCACCGTCTTCTCCTTATTGCCCATCAATCCCACGGCCCCAAGGTTTCTTCCTCCGTGCCCTGGCTCAAGAGCAAAAAGGAGTCCTTTTAGTGGTGAATCCGGTGGGTCAGCTATTTGAGGTGGTCGTTTTATGAAGATTCTCAAACCGCCCCTGTCTTTTTCCGCCCAGTAGCCCCAGATTTGTTTGCATCTTAAAGGAACTCTGAGACGAAGCCAATCGTCTTCAATTTGCTCACCAGTAACCGCGCCGATGACCTTCGCACCGGACTTGTGGCTGATCCAGGTTGCTGCGTTGTGTGTATTGAAGAGATCCACGAACAGGCAATTCTGCGGTTCAGTTTCGGGGGTTATTGCATAAACTACGTTTTCTTGCATTGGAATCCAAAGCGTGTCGTACTTCTCGTCTCCACTAATAGTGCAAGAGGCGAAGAAGCTATGGGGAACTGGTGTGCCTTCTGGAAGCATAGTTACGTTACGTTCCGAAATCCACCCCGAAAGAGATTTTGACAGCCTGATTTTATACGTGCCAACACTTCTTCCCCTCATTTCAGAAGCCCTTTTTCCAATGATTTCAAAGCGTGTGCCTTGCGGAACTTCGTTCAGATAAGGCCCGCCGAGCCTGACGTAATGCATGCCGTACGTGATAGCGGACGTTTCCGCGGTTGTTTCACCAACGCGGGTGCGTGAAGAATCCCAGACCTCAACTGTTACTTTGGATTTTGCTTTGAGTTTCTTCTTAAATAGCGGACAACCGGCCTTTTCTGTCATTCGCACAGAGAGCGGCGACGGCTTTGCGCAAAATCCTGCAGGAATTTTAAAACTTGCAAGATAAGTGCCGGCAGTCGGACTGTTTTCGTCAACAATCTCGGTCAAGGACAGTTTAACCCGTCTACCCCAGCAGGTGGCATAACCCTGCAATCCGGTTGGACCCTTTGCTCTTATCTCCAGGACATCGCCTGGCAAAAGCGAGAGATTCATAGATGGCTCTATTATTTCCACCGTAGTGACCGGTGGCGCAGGCTCAGGCTCTTTTCTAAACACGGTCAGATACCCCGTTGTCGTTCTTTCCCCATCCGCATCAGTTGCCACAATCTGAATCTTGTTCTCGCCCAGCTTGAGCGGAATATTATCACCCGCAAAAGCGCCCGTTGCGTAAACCTGAGCATCATTACCCGCAATCCTGATTTTATTTTGTGGCAAGGTTCTACCAAGCAGATGCACGACTTCTCTTTCTGTTTCCGATCCATCTTCAGGCGTAAAGATATGAAAGAAGAGTTTACTTCTCGCCGCCTTGGCTCCTTCGACAGCAACTTTGATTTTGCTCACTTCGCCCGGCTTTATTTCAATCGGCCCCACTTCCGTCTTCTCGGCACCGTCATATTCAACGATCAATTTCACGGCGCCTGGCGGGACTTTCAGGAATGCGAACCTCCCATCGGCGCTGCTTGTCCAGATCTGCGTAGAACCTCTTCGTCTTCTGGGTTGCGGCTCTTCGGACTCCCGTCTTAGCGAAACCCAGGCATCAGTAAGCGGTTGGCCTTCTTCATCGGTGACTTTTCCAAGGATTATGCCATGCTCCGGACTAACTTTCCAGCCCAGTTCAGGTACCGCGGCTTTATTTTGATAAACTGCATCTTTCAATTGGCTAAACGCCCCTTTTTCTTTGGCCGAGCTGTAGGAGAAGATAACCGTTCCTAATGCACCGATTGTTCTGGTAACGTCGATTTCTTTAATATTTTCCGTGGGTTCCCACGATCTGCCGTACATTCTTTGACCGCCTATTAGTCGCTCCTTTCCCACACCCTTCACGAAATCTCTCACCAACTCATCATAATTAGGCTTTGGGTCTGGTATGTTCCAATAAATCATGGGCACCAAAACGTCCATAGCGCCGAGTTCAATCCATTTCCAGGTGTCCTGATAGTAATCGTGATATCCGCTGCTGAATTTATCGTAGCCCTCAATGTTGTGGCGGTTGTAAATCCCCCACGCCGAGCACGAGACGACAACGTGCGGTTTTTCTGCAATAATCTCAGCATAAAGGTCATTGACGAATTTGTCGAGTTGCTCGCGTTGCCAGTCAGCCCATTCTCTTCGATTAGGATTTCCGCGGCCGAGGAACCTGCGCTTACTCACGGGATCGTGGCTATACTGCGGGCCGGGGTAGCGAATCCTGTCGAGGTGAATTCCATCAACGTCATAGCGGTGCACAACGTCCATAATAGCCTTACGCAAATATGCGTGAACCTCAGGAATGCCTGGCGAAAGGTAATAGTAACCCGCCCTTGCGGCGTCCATAATTTTGCCCTCTTTATCCATACAAACCCACGGCTCAGATGAATCGGGCCCGTGAATGTGAAAAAGGTGTTCGGGATCAGAGTGTGGCGGTGGAGTGCCCCCTCTCGAGGAGTACAGAGGAATTGGGTTGATATAGGCATGGAATTGTATCCCACGCTTGTGGGCTTCGTGAATTGCCAATTCAAGGGGATCGAAGCCAGGATCTTTGCCACCGATAAGCCGCGACCAAGGTTCAAGAGAGCTGGGGTAGAGAACCTCAGCTGCACCTCGGATTTGAAAAACTGCGGCATTGAAATTTGCCTCTTCCATGTCTTTAAAAACATTAATGATTTTCTGTTTGCATTCCTCCGGATTTTGCGATGGCCACTCAAATCGAGTAATCCATAGTCCTCGAAACTCAGGGTCTGTCGAAGTCGTTTGGATTTCCAAGGCTTTTGCTGACTGTTCTTGTCCCGTGTCATTTGCAAGAGCTAAATTTAAAACAAAGAGAAAAGATAAAGCAGTTAGCAGAACGCACCTGAAAGCTTTTGCAAACTTTTTCATAATCAGATCTCCTTTCAGAAAAGAATTTGATGCTCCTTTGATGCTTTTCTATCCATCTAATGAACAAAGTGTCAAACAAATTTTTGCACAAAAAATTCCTGCACAGCACCAGACAGTCGGTTCAAAACTTACCATTGGGTGGAATCTCCGCTTTAATGGATTTCTATTGCCCCTGGGAATGTCGAACTTTCTACTTTTGCGGAAAGAGGGCGCTAGTTGTTGCCTTCCAGATTCATAAGATAAGGATTTGGTTAAACTACGATTTACAAGATTTCGGAAGGAAATAGCGGGAAGAAATCTGTGGGTTACCTCTGGCTGTAAAAAAATAATGGCGGAGAGGGAGGGATTCGAACCCTCGGTACAGGTTTTAGCCCGTACAACATCTTAGCAGGATGCCGCCTTCAACCAGCTCGGCCACCTCTCCTCGCTTTAATGCACACCTTAGGCGCATAAACCCA
The DNA here is from genome assembly GCA_964454265.1 of uncultured Candidatus Sumerlaeota bacterium. Taxonomy (GTDB): domain Bacteria; phylum Sumerlaeota; class Sumerlaeia; order MWCT01; family JAUWMI01; genus JAUWMI01. The sequence continues at coordinate 4,289 of CAYVXD010000205.1, forward strand.
TGGAAATGCCAAAGATCAGTAGCTAGCCTTTACCAGGAAGAGAAGCGTCTTCCTTGCTCAAAGCCCTGGGCCAGTACTCTACCATCGAGATTATGCCCCAGGAGAGATTAGCACCGCACAAGAAGGACCTTTCCCTGAGACCTGCCTGGCAATTAATGGCGGTGGGAGTAGGATTCGAACCCACGGAGCTTTCGCT
>CAYVXD010000206.1:0-4315 GCA_964454265.1 uncultured Candidatus Sumerlaeota bacterium
GCGCCTTAGGCGCACATTTTGATAGTCTCTCTTTGAGCTCCTAATAAGAAGACTTGCATCCCATGTCCTTTTCTCTTGGCTACACGGGCAGGTTGAAAATGCGCCCGTGGCGTGATGCCCGTGCTACCTCCTTTACGCTTCCGAGATATCTAAGTCCCGGAGATTTTCAAAACATTTATTTTGTTACGGGCTCTAAGTTCTTTTGGAATTTCTAAACTTGCAACTTGCCCTCCTTCCTCCCTTTCTTGAAAAAGTGGCCTGTGCCCTTTTACCAGCGGCGCAGTCAGAAGGAATTCTTTTTCTCTTCCTTTTTCTTTTTCTCCCACCACTCAATGCGCTTTTTGATTTCCTTTTCGAAGCCAAAGCGGCCGGGGACGTAGAACTTCTTTTCCTTGATCTCATCGGGGAGGTAGTCCTGCGGGGCATAGTGCTCGGGCGCATTATGGTCGTACTGGTAGCCTTTCCCATAGCCGAGCGCTTCCATAAGCGCAGTAGGGGCGTTGCGAATGACAAAGGGGACAGGCAGGGCGCCGGAGCGCTGAATTTCGCTCTGCACTTCGTTAAAGGCGAGGTAAATGGAGTTACTCTTCGGTGCAGTGGCGAGGTAGACAGCGGCCTGGACGAGCGCCAGTTCGCCTTCGGGGGAGCCGAGCGATTCATAGGCATCCTTTGCAGCCATAGCGACCACAAGTGCCTGAGGGTCAGCATTGCCGATATCCTCGGAGGCAAAGCGAATCATTCGGCGGGCCACATAGAGCGGTTCTTCGCCGGACTCGAGCATACGTCCAAGCCAATAAAGCGAGGCGTCAGGATCGCTGCCACGAAGGCTTTTGTGAAAGGCGGAGATCAGGTTGTAGTGTTCTTCGCCGGTTTTGTCGTACGTGAGCTGCTGACGCTGGCTGAGCTCCTTGATAATTTCGTGAGTGATGTGAATTGGCTGGGCAGGATCGCTTCTTAGCGACATGACAGCGAGTTCGAGGAGATTGAGCGCGCGTCGGGCATCACCATCTGAAAGCCGGATAATGAGCTCGAAAATCCCCTCGTCGCACTCGATCTGCCATTTGCCGAGCCCCCGTTCTTTGTCCTGGATCGCACGCTCAAGGATAATTTTTAGTTCTTCCTCGCTCAGACGATTGAGCACAAACACGCGGCAGCGCGAAAGCAGCGGTGAGATGATAGAGAAGGAAGGATTTTCCGTAGTCGCGCCGATAATAATAATCGTGCCGTCTTCAACGAACGGCAAAAAGACATCCTGCTGGATCTTGTTAAACCGATGCACCTCGTCAATGAAGAGGATTGTATTACGATTGTAGGCGGTGCGATTGAATTTCGCCTGCTCGATGACGCTCTTGATCTCCTTAATACCTGCGGTGACAGCGCTGAGCGATACGAAGTCGGCCTGAGTGAGGTTGGTAATAACCATAGCGAGGGTAGTTTTGCCTGAGCCGGGCGGCCCCCAGAAGATCATCGAGCAGAGCTTGTCCTCTTGAATGAGCTTGCGCAAGAGGGAGCCTTCGCCCAGGAGCTGCTCCTGGCCGACGAATTCACTGAACGTGCGGGGACGAATGCGATCGGCTAGCGGTGTAGCGTCGGATTCTTTGGAATTGTTTTGTTGAAATAGATTCATTGTATCGTCATTAGCTATCTTTGGGGATGAATCAAACCCCTACAAATGCAAATTGTCCTGGCTGCTAATCCGTCTGTAGCGGTCACACTTGTGCACCTTAGGTACATCTATGCCACGACAATTGGACGGTGTGCTGCTCCACTCGCGTTCCCCATAAAACCAGGGCAGTGTAAAAGGCATTCGAGCGGCGCTTAAGGTAAGACAAGTATAGCCATGTGAGCTAGGCTGGTTCAACGACTTTTTCTCATTTCTTCATGCACGGGTTCACATCATTTTTGTTCGAAGTGCCTATTCCTGAAAAGCAGGGGATATGTACGTTTCCGCTTCGCTTTGCTTGCACCAGTGCTCGTTTTCCGCTGTATCTCACGCAAGAACGTATGCAAGGGCGACCCGCCCGCCCCGGCGGGTAGATCATACTCCCATCTTAAAATTTTGGAGTGCGGTAGCGAAACGCAGTGTAGCTACCGCTTTGGCGGACGCACTCCAGAAATAATCAAAATATCAAACCACCACGGCACGACGTGCATGCGCCCTGGGCGGATAAGAACTTGGAACGTAGGGGCAGTTTTCAAACCTGCCCCTACAATCCTGTACAACGTATGCAAGGGCGACCCGCCCGCCGCGGCGGGTCGTCCCTACGTCCGTCGTGTACGTTGCATCGCAGTGGTTAATGCGCCTCAGGCGCACAATTTGATAGCGTGCTCTAAGCACGGAGGCGAGTTAATCGTGTCACTATGATCTTGTTGAGAAAAGGCTGGGGCCTTAAGTGTCCTATTTTTTACTGGTCAAATCACGCATGACCAGGCCTGTGAGGATTTTGGGATAGAAGAAGGTGGACTTATGAGGCATGATTTCGCCTTTTGAGGCGATCTTGCGCAGCTGGTCTATGGCAATAGGGTTTAGGACAAAACCGACGCATCCTTTGCGTGCCTCTAGAAGCTTCAGGACATCCTTGATGTCTCGCATGTAGAAGATATCTTCGTCATCCAGTTCGATCTCAGGGTTACCTATCCAAACCTGGGCAATGACGTAATTATGGAGTACCGTGACGTCCAGGCTTTTGACGTCCTGACTCATCTCTTCTTCGATCATTTTGCAGAGGTTGGCCGTCTTTTTTAGGGAACATATCACTGCGCGGCCTTTGGGGAGCATCATGCCGAACGCTATACGCTCTTTGCCGGCCTTTGCAAGTTCCTTGCGGATAGTAAGTTCAGCTTGATCCAGATTGGCAAGATCAATAGAGATGTTCCTGAGGTTAAAGTACTGAGAAAGGTCTTCCATCACTTCATCCAGATCAACGCCGGCCCCAAGCTCGCGCGCGAGCACACGATGTGTTGGGAGCACGACCATGCCTTCGTCGTAGAAATTCGACAGAAACATCATCAGGTGGTCATAGGGCTGACGACCATCGCGATTCCCTGTGGCTTCGCGTATCTCGTCGCGGTAAGCCAGGGCAGCTTCGTAGCGATGATGGCCGTCGGCAATAAACAGATCCTTGTCGGCCATGAGCTGATGAATTTGGTTAATGAACCTTTTTAAATGCACGACCCAGAGGCGATAAGTCACCTGTTCTTCGTCCACGAACGTTTCCCAAACTTTCGCCTTCATGCATTCGTCGAGCACAGAGTCTATTTTTTTCTCGGGATCGCTACAAAGGGCAAAGACGGGACTGAGGTTGCAGCGCGTGGCGCGAAGTAATTGGAGGCGGTCAGCCTTTGGCCTGGCAAAGGTGTGTTCATGACCTCTAATCTTGCCGGATTTGTAGTCCTCGAGTTTTACAAGCGCAAACAGGCCACGGCGGCGGAGCGTTCCCAGGCCGGGCTGGCTAAATTCCTGCTCGCAGACGTAAAGACATTTCTTGTTGTCCTCCACCAAAATGCCGTCGCGTTTCCACGTCTGCAGATAGTTCGCAGCGCGGATGTACTTATTGTTATATTCATCGTCGGCCACCCTATCATGACCGACAATAAGCCGCACGACATTATTGGGATGGCGATAATAGTAGAGTCGCTGGCTCTCGGGCGTAATCACGTCGTACGGGGGGGCAAGAACATGACTCAGGTTCTCAATCAGACGTGAATTATAGCGAGTCCCAATAAATGGAAGTACTTCTGCCATGGTACCTATCTACCTTTGCCTCACTGTTGCTGAGTTCCACATATTGCTGCCGAGGTAGTCTTTTTCTGCTCGATTGTGGGGGATTAGACAACCGGAGAAGTCAAATCCTACAGGGTGCTCAACTAATCCCACAACTGAAGAGCTGAATACAAGAAAAATCCAGCTTCGCTACTTCCAAGTTATACAATCTTCATGCTTTGAAATCGGATGTCAATAGAGAACAATGCTTTATTACGAAATTTATTTTGCCAACAACAGGGTTTGCAATATACCCGATCGGGTTACTCAATTACTACCTGCCAGACGAGCTATGCAACGAATGCCAGTGGCAAAAGCCCCTATGGAGCAGGATAAATTCGTCCCGATTGCCAAAGACCACTTGCCCTGATAGAAAAACACGTAATGCAAATAGTCGACACTAGCAGGAAAATCAAATGAAAAATGGCTCTTCCTCAAATGAGCCAGTATTTCGGGCAGTAAAAAGGAAAAGCAATCCCTACGCACAAGGCGCATTTTCCCCCTCACCTCCATCCTCTCCCGCAAGGGGAGAGGAAGCAAGGTTGGGCAATG
>CAYVXD010000207.1:0-4263 GCA_964454265.1 uncultured Candidatus Sumerlaeota bacterium
TTTGTTCAGGGTCGGGATGAGGGGTCGGAGGTAAAACTCCCCGACCCCTCAGATTGAACTATAATGCACACCGGCCAATGGTGTAATACCTGATTCTCCGACAAACCGAGTATTGCTCATGTCCGATATTCCTCGCGTTTCGGATGTGCCAAAGACAAGATGGTACGCGAGTCTCAGGGATGCCCGCGTACGAGCAGCCTATTTGTTCATCGCACTACCGTGCATTGTGGTCGCTGTTTTTGTGTTGGCTCCCTGCCTCTGGGCTATTGCACTGAGCTTCTACAAGAGCGATGGGATCAACCCTGCCATATTTATTGGCCTCAAGAATTACCGCAAGATGCTCGATGATTTCGTGGTCTGGATTTCGTTTCGCAATACGTTCTACTATGTGGCAGGAACCGTTCCGGTCTCGATTGTTCTGTCGTTTTACATTGCCGTGATCCTGAACGAAAAGTGGTTCAAGGGCCGCAGTCTTATGCGGACGATTTACTTCCTGCCGGTGATTGTGGCAATGGTTGCCGTGGCGTTCGTCTGGCAATGGCTGTACAACCCGTCGTTCGGCATCATCAACCGGCTTATGCAGCTGATCGGCCTGCCGCCGCAGATATGGCTCGGCGACCCCTGGCTTGCAATGCCATGCATCATTTTAGTGAGTATCTGGAAGGGCCTGGGGTTTTTCGTTATTATCTATCTGGCAGGACTGCAAGGCATTCCTTCAATGTATTACGAGGCGGCGAGCCTGGATGGCGCAAGCCGCTGGCAGCAAATTCGCCACGTCACCTGGCCTCTCTTGTTTCCGACCACGTGCTTTTTGACCATCATGGGCGTGATTGGCGGATTTCAGGTGTTCGAGCAGGTTTACGTAATGACGCGAGGAGGGCCGGTCAACGCTACCCGCGTGGTGCTTTACTACCTCTGGGAGAAGGGATTCGTCTCGTTGGAGCTCGGCTATGCCTCAGCAATTGCGGTGTTGCTGTTTATTGTAGTGTTGGGCATCACGCTGCTTCAGTGGAAGTACTATACACCAAGAATGGAATTTTGATTCTCTTAATGAGACCGCTGAATAGGTTATAGATTGTTTTATATCTCGCGCGAAGGCGCCAGGAACGCAAAGTTCTCATGTTCTTTGCGCCTTTGCGGCTTTGCGTGAGACTGTGATTGGTCATGCTGTTTCGAGAATTAGATCAAGGATATTAAATCTCGCGCGAAAACGCCAAGAACGCAAAGTGCCCATATTCTTTGCGCCTTTGCGGCTTTGCGTGAGACTGTGATTGGTCATGCTGTTTCGAGAATTAGATCAAGGATATTAAATCTCGCGCGAAAACGCCAAGAACGCAAAGTGCCCATATTCTTTGCGCCTTTGCGGCTTTGCGTGAGGTTTTAATAAGTGATGCAGTAAATCACTATGAGCCTCGGAGCAATGCTCTTTTAGAATAGGGACTATTATGAATACGCGGACGATTATATTTCGAGCGATCTGTTACGTTGTGGTGGTGGTAGGTGCGATTTCGTTCCTGTTTCCATTTATGTGGATGGTATCAACGTCGTTAAAGACCGACCAGGATGTGTTCACGTGGCCGCCGCGGCTCGTGCCTCAGCCTGTGCGCCTCGAGAATTACGTTGATGCGTGGAACTCAGCTCCCTATGCGCGCTTCTTTTTCAACAGTGCGTTCATTGCGCTGGCAGTCACGCTGGCAAATCTGTTTTTTAGCAGCCTGGCGGGGTACGCCTTCGCCAAGTATCAATTTCCAGGCAAGCATTGGATTTTTGTCGCTTTATTGTGTACCATGATGATTCCGTTCCAGGTTACCATGATCCCGGTCTTCGTAATTCTGAGCAAGTTGCACTGGGTTGATACCTATTGGGGACTGATCATCCCGTTTACCGCGGGTGCGTTCGGGATTTTTCTCATGCGCCAGTTCCTGACCACCATCCCTGACGACTTGATTGACGCGGCGCGGATTGATGGGTGCTCGGAGTTCCGTACTTTCCTGACGATTGTTCTCCCGCTCTCCAAGCCAGCGCTCAGCGCGCTCGGCATTTTCATATTCATGGCATCCTGGAACGGATTCATCTGGCCTTTCATCATTGTGAAAAGTACTGAGATGAAGACGTTGCCGCTGGCGATTGCCGACCTGGCCGCAGGGCTGTACGTCATGAGCTGGCCGCTGATGATGGCTGGCGCCTGCTTCGTGGTGCTGCCGGCAATAGTGGTCTTTCTGCTATTTCAGAAGAATTTCGTTGAGGGTATCACCCTTACCGGGATTAAGACCTGAGGAGTGCATGCATGGCGAGATGGATGCGAGATATTTTTACGTGGGGCAGCGCAGCAGGTTTAGTGCTGGCGCTCACAGCATGTGGCGAGGCACCATCCTCGTCGCAAGAAGGAGAGGAGAGTCCCCCGGCCAAGAGCACGAAGAAGGTCGTCATCGAAATGTCGGTGTGGGGAATGCCGTGGGAGAACGACCTGTATCGCGAGATTTACATTCCGGCATTTGAGGCGCAGAATCCCAACATCGAGGTGAAATTCTACCATTTCCCACGATACAACGAGCGACTGCTGACACTATATCGCGCAGGCGAATCGCCTGATGTGATGCGGCAGAACATCGTGTGGGGTGGACTCTACATGCAGAAAGGGACGAACCGACCGCTCGACGAGTACATTGACGGCTCGGATGGCGTGGATCGCAGCGATTTCCTCCAAATCCTGTGGGACAGAGTCACGTTTGACGGCAAGACCTATGGCCTGCCGCAGGACATCAATATGATCGGTCTGTTTTACAATAAGGACATTTTCGACAATGCGGGCATTGCGTATCCGGATGCGAGCTGGACGTGGGATGATCTCCAGCGCGTAGCCAAACGCCTGACAAAGGTGGTGAAAAAGCGGGTAGAGATCTTTGGCTACGACGCCGTGTGGTATCCAAGCGAATTAATGTGCTATTTGTTGCAAGCGGGTGGGAAGATCTGGAGTGAAGATCGGCGGCAATGCCTGGTGAATAGTCCAGCTGGCGTCGAAGCGCTCAAGTTCTGGAAGTCAATGATCTACGAGTTCCATCTGGCGCGCTCAGGCGATATGCGAGGCGGCACGGCCATCGGGCCGGACAAGTTCTTCGAGATGGGCAAGACTGCGATGTTTATAGACGGCACGTGGCGCATCCCTGCGATCATGCGGAATGCACCTGAGTTGCGCTTTGGGGTTGCACCGCTGCCGCACTACCGCAGGGCAGCGACGATTGGCACCTCGTGCTACTGGGCTATAAGCAAGCAGTCGAAGCATCCTGCTGAAGCGTGGAAGTTGATAAAATTCATGAACAGTACCGAGAATCTGCTGAGCTACTGGCGTGTGCTGTGGGTAGCGCCGCCTGCGAGGTGGTCTGCGCTGCGCGACCCGCGATTTCGCCAGATTACCGGGCTCGACACGCGCATCCCCGGTCTGCCTGAAGAGGAATTTGACGAAAAGTGCGGCTGGATTCTTTACTGCCTGGAAAATGGCGTCACCACAACCGAACAGGTACACCCCCGCCTGGGCGATCTGATCAGCGAGTTGACAATTGCTATTGATAAAGTGCTGGTCATGCGCTCAAAAGTTGACCCACAGGATGCCCTGGACGAATGCGTCGAGAAAGTAAATAAGGTACTCGAGGAAGATAGGCAGTTCACGTACTAGTGTCGGTATTGCTCTGTTGAAAACCTACATGTACCCGGATGACAATGTTCGTTTTAGCCCGCCTCAGATTATGTCGCGCCCTTTCAGGGCTTATAGTTGATTGTGTATCAAACCTTTACCCAGGGCGTTGCCCTGGGCTCTTATCTTCCGCGCCCCTGGCGCTGGATTCAGATTATGTCGTGCCCTGAAAGGGCATCATATATAAGCCCAGGGCGCCGCCCTGGGACAATGAAATTCTCCCCCATTACACCAGCCCTGTAAGGGCGAAACATATTGGAATTCGTGCACCTGGAGGTTTTAAACAGAGCATGTCGCTATCAAAATGGAATTTGTATGGCACATTAACCACTACGACACAACGTAAAGGAGATAAGCAGGGACGCGTCCGCTATATTGCTCGTGCAGGATTGTAGGGGCAGGTTTGAAACCTGCCCCTACCAAATTTTTAGCGTAGTACTACCGTTTAGACCCATATTTTGCGTTCTAGAAGAATTTCTTCTGTTTTAAATTCAGAATGCAGTTTTTAATTTTTGGGACAAGATTTACAGGATTCTTGCAAATTCGGGGACGGCAACCCCATTTTCTAACAA
>CAYVXD010000208.1:0-4256 GCA_964454265.1 uncultured Candidatus Sumerlaeota bacterium
CGCCGCGGCGGGCCGCCCATGGGCGGGGTAACCCCGCCCCTACGTCCTGACCGCAAGGATTATCTATTATTGGGTTTAGATTCAATCTAAAATAGTCTCTCTGTGGAATTCTTCAATCAAAACAGGACACAAGGGCATTACGCGGAATTCCAAAAAAGGACGACAATCATGTTTGGAAAATGCACAGTTTTTCTCTTCGTACTCTTCTCACTGATGATACTTCCGACCATCGGTGCAGAAAAATTGCTTCCTCCTGATACGGCATGGGTGGAAGAAACGCTTAAGGGGATGAGCCTTGAGGAAAAAGTGGGGCAGATGATTATCACCTGGTACCGGCCCATTGCCTCAGAGCAGCTGGTAAAGGAGTTCCACCTCGGTGGATTCTTCGTCAGCAGGATTGATGCACTGTCGCTTGCACGTGCTACTAACGCCCTCCAGGAGCAATCACGCATTCCGCTCCTTTTCGCTGCGGACTACGAGTCCGGGATTGGTGATAGTTCCCCTGGGGGCACGGATTTCCCTTCCAACATGGCGCTTGGCGCAACTGGCGATCCGGATCTTGCGTATCAATGCGGAAGGGTGACTGCCATTGAGGCCCGCGCCGTCGGCGTGAATTATGACTTCTCTCCGGTCGTGGATGTTAATGTCGAGTCCGCCAACCCCATAATCAGTACGCGTTCCTACGGCGACGACCCAACGCTGGTCAGCCGCATGGCTTGTGCTTACATCAAGGGCCTTCAGGAGCACGGCGTGCTGGCCACGGCGAAGCATTTCCCAGGCCACGGAGCCACTCGCGCGGATTCTCATCGTACCATGCCCGTGGTGCTGCGTGACCGCGACGAAATTGAACGGGTTGACCTCGCGCCATACGCTGCTGCCATCAAGACGGCCGACGTCGCTTCGATTATGACTGCCCACCTATGGATGCCCGCGCTCGACCCTAGCCCTGGCCCTGCAACGGTATCGCCTAAGGTTATGACCGGCCTGTTGCGCGATCATCTCGGGTTCAAAGGGCTGCTCGTGTCAGACTCATACGGCATGCGCGGTATTACGGATCATTATAGCGATGAAGATGCAGCGGTGTTGGGCGTAAAGGCTGGCCTGGATATTGTGCTGACACCGCGCGTGGTGCAGAAAGCAATTAAGGCGATTCTCGAGGCAATCGAACGGGGGGAGATTAGCACCGAGCGTATTGATCTTTCGGTGCGCAGAATTCTCGCTGCGAAAACGCGTCTTGGCTTGCACAAACAGGCTACGGTAGACGTTGCCCGAGTGTCTGAGCTCGTGGGTACACCTGAGCATCAAGCCCAGGCAAAGGAGATCGCCCGCCGTGCCATCACTATCGTCAAGAAGGGCAAAGGAACCTTGCCTCTTCTGCCTGACGGCAAGTATCTCGTGGTCAATCTCTCGACTCGGCGAGCCGGCTGGTTTTCACCCGTGCACGAGTATTTTGGAGATGCCATGCAGGGCTTCCATAAAGGTGTTGAGGTTAAAACATTGACGGCCAATGGAGATGAAGATGGCCGCAAGAAGATTCTTTCCGCGGCAAAAGAGGTAAACGGAATTATTGTTGCCAGCTTCTCTTGGATTCAGATCGAGGACGATGCAGCGATCAAATTCGTCCGTGACTTGCTGAACCTGAAGAAGCCGCTCACCCTGGTCTCTTTCGGAAGTCCTTATGTACTCTTGCAAATCCCTGAAGTGGACACATTCCTTTGCGCATACGATAGATCACTCGGGTCGCAGACTGCGGCTGCTGAAGTGCTCTGCGGCAAGCGCCAAGCCATGGGAAATCTTCCGGTACAATTTCCAGGCCTCTTTGCGCGAGGCACTGGCATGAGGAATTGATGGGTGTCATGCCCAGGCATCCTTGCGGATGTCCGCTCTGCGTCCTTCATTGAGTGGTTGCCTTTGAACCGTCGCATGAAAAGTGCTTGATTGCCCTCCGTGCTCCCGCTACATTACAGAATCGTATCTCACATATCCAAGCCAATAGGGATGGCCAATGCAGGCGTTGTTCCTTTTGCCCACTGATAGAGTTGCTCATAGCTGGGCGGAGAAGATGCGCGAGGAGGGATGGGGCGTCGAAAAGCTGTACGCCTTTGGCGCATTTATCAAGCAGAGTCGTTCGGCAGATTTCATCATACTCAATTATAGTAAAACCGATGCCCCTCGCTATATCCCCAAGGTCTTCCTTAGCGTGCTTTACGCACGCCTTGTCAGAACGCCCGTATACCTCTTTATGAGCATAGATCCGGTGGACTTGTGCGACCGTTGGGTATTGCGCACCATGCTGTATGCGGTCAACTTTGTACTTGTGCGACTGGCCACCTGTCTGATTGTGATTCACACGCGCACGCACATTCCTCGCCGTTATTTTGTGAGCATGCGCAAAGTGCATCGCATCGCGAATTGTCCGCAACGCGAGCAATGGACATCATCTGCAAAGCCCGACGCAGCAGCTCGATCAGACGGAATTCGGTTTTTCTACCATGGAGAGCTACTCTGGTGGCATGGACTGGAGCGCTTTGCTCCCATATTGGACGCAGTAAAGCAGCACATCCCAGCGTCAATGACTGTTGCAGGCAACCTATATCCAACGCACTTTAAACTGTTCGGCCTTCCCGCTTCCCGCAAAGAGATACGTATTAAGAAACAGTTACGCGCGTTCCTTGACCGGCCGGATGTAACGTGGCTGGGTCGCGTGGATTTAGACCGGGTGAAGGTACTCATGGCGGACGCTGATTTCCACGTAACTCAGCTCAACGCCACCGATACCCAGGGCGATACTGAGCTGCGCACATGCCTGCTGGAGGCTATGGCTGCTGGCATGATCTGTCTTCACGTATCCAGCTCCGCCATTCAGCGCCCTGAATTTCATGATCGCCAAAACCTGGTGATTATTGATCCAACGAAACCCAAAGAGGCGGCACAGAAAATTCTGGAGATCTATGCCTCGCTGGAGGTACGGCAGCAGATTTCTGAAAGTGCCCGGCGCACAGTGGAAGAACATTTTGACCTCGCCACTGATTATGCAAAATTACGGCAGGTCATTCTGCAGCAGCTCGGCGGACTTCGATCCCCCCGGGCTCGAACTGATCCGGAACAGCCTATGAAACGTCCCAGCCCTATTGTTCTCACCATTGATGCAGTGCTTCGACCGCTGGGCGTCCTCATTTATCTGGCCATTGCTGCTGTGAGCTATCCAATTGTCTCATTTTTCTGGCCGCGGCATCGGACCAGGCGGATTCTCAAGACCGACGTTTCGCGCCCTTTGGCAAAATCAGGTGAAGTAGTCCCTCCGGCTGAGCATCCTCCAGCTGAACACCTCCCAGCAGAGGCTTGGCCATCAGTGAGCGTCGTTGTGCCTGCATTTAATAGTCAGGAAACCATGGCTGCCTGCATTGAATCGTTGCTGAATCTCCAGTATCCTCGCGAAAAGCTGGAGATCATTATTGTGGATAATGGATCGAGTGACGATACAGTAGCGATTGCATCACGCTATCCGGTAAGGGTGCTGAGCGAGGAACAATGCGGAGCCGCTGCTGCGCGAAACCGCGGAATCCGCGAGGCCGGGGGAGAATATGTCGCTTTTACCGACTCAGACTGTCAGGTTGTCCCAGACTGGCTGACCAGGCTCGTTCGCACTGCAGAAGAGAACAAAAGCGATGCCGTGGGAGGTCGTATCGTCAATGCAGTGTCAACACACATTGCCCGATTTACTGAGGACCAAAGAGTAATGAACCAGGAAGATGCAATTCGAGGTGCCCTGGTGCCTTTACCGTTCATTATCACAGCTAATGCCCTGTTTAAAAAGAAGATCCTCGACGTGATGGACGGATTTGACGTCGCGTTTGACCAGGCCGCAGCAGAAGACGACGACCTTGGCTGGCGCCTGCATGCGCACGGTTGCGTCTTTGCTTATGCTCACGACGCCATTGTGTATCATCATCATCGTCTCTCAGCGGCCGGTCTTTACTTCCAGTTTTTTAAATATTCGAAAGCAGAAGTGCAACTCTTTATGAAACATCGGAGTCGGTTTTCACGCCGCGAGCTTCGAAGCATGCTCTGGATCCGTGGCTGGGCATACCGCCGATTTATGAAATGCCTGGTCACATTTCCCTGGTGCCGGCTCGTAGATCCGGAGCGTGCCCGCTACAATTGGCTTTATCTCGTGCGTGAAATGGGCTTCATGGCAGGCCGCCTTCACGGCAACTGGCATTTTCGCACCTTTCGCTACTTTTCCTTCTGGTAAC
>CAYVXD010000209.1:0-4245 GCA_964454265.1 uncultured Candidatus Sumerlaeota bacterium
AGGAGCGTGATCTTTCCATTGACGATCCTTTTCGTGTGCATGCTCCGTATAGAATAAATGCTCGTGAGTCGAATGTCAGTGTTGTTTGTTCGGAGGTGGATATGCTTGCGGCAAAGTCGCAAGAGACAGAATTTAGCGCGCCTGAGATTGATTGTTTGCAAATGACGGATGTCTTTTTGGGCGGGTTTTCTCAAGTTCTTGATTATTCAAGCAAGAGTAAGACAGGCTGCATGGAAGTTGCTGATGTGCTTTTGCCACGGATTCGCAAATTGAATGAAAAGCCTCATAATAAAAACAGTAGAGCTTATAAGCGATTAGCAATGAGTTTTTTCCCTGACAAGTCAATTGACGAACAAATGCTAACGGGCGAACGCCCTTATGGAATGATGTATAATAGTCGTTTTATTGCTTATGATGAGCGTTACCAGCCAACTTTTTTATAGTGTCCAAGAGTTGATATCGACGGGGGGTTGGCACCTTGATTTCGGCTGATCGCATCCCGCGGCTGAATCAGGTCTCAAGGGTTTGGTTATTGTCCTAATTTGATAAAGAATTCCGGCGAGAATGGCGAGGGGGAAACACCCGTTCTCATTTTTCCCGATACCATCGGCACAGTTAAGCCCCTCAGCGGGGATGGTACTATCCGTCGCGGCGAATGGAAGAGTCTTGCTCCTTATGCCTGAGGCAGATAAACCTCAGGCGGCAGCAAATCGCAGGTTTTTTTATATTCTCTTTCCTTAATCGTCCTTCCATAGCATTTCGCAAAATATGCCCCTCAAAGTTGATTGACATCTTTCTCATTTTCCTGCATTGCAATTCATGTCGGAGTATGGCTCGTCCTAAAAGAATTTGTGCCTTATATGGACACAACGTCCATTGACAAATAGGTGTGTAGAGGATACGAGAGGCAAATAGGAACCACGCCTTGTAAGTCGAAAATTTCAAATAGGAGATCCATCATGGCAAAGATAATTACGATCGCGATCGTCTGGATGTTTTTGGTCTCTGCTGCACTGGCCCAGAATGCTAAGCAGCGGCCGATTCAAGACATGTTCATCCTCTCGGATATTGATCGAGGGCAAATTGAAATCCGCGTATGGCTCGACGAGGAAGCGGCGAGCCGTTTCAAGGATGCAAAGGTTGATATCACTGTTGAATACCCTGATGGCTCAAAGCGAAAAAGCAGCGGCATTCCGTTCAGTCCGCCTGCAGCGGATTCATACTCCTCCCTTGCGGTGAACATAGACCCGGTCATCCCCTGGCACCCTAAGACCCCTAACCTGTACCGGCTGGAGATGGCCATTCACGCTGCAGACGGCTCCCTCCTGGCTTCAGCCACCCAACGATTCGGCATGCGCAAATTCGAGACCCGCGGAGCACGCTTTTACATTAATAATAAGCCCTTCTATTTCCGAGCCTGTGGGCACGAACAAGAAGACATCTGCGACAATCTGGATCGGGAAGGAATACAGAAGAGACTCAAACAAAAGAAACGGTATGGTTGGAATGTGGTACGTCACCACTCACGAGTCCCCAATGAAACCTACCTGGAAGTGGCTGACGAAGTCGGTCTTCTCATTCAAATGGAGATCAGCGGGAAAATCGGAACCGACCCTGCCTCAGACAGATTCCTGAAGTCGAAAGAGGATTGGGTCAGCATGATCGAACGAGGCCGGCGCCATCCGTGCACGTATATCTATAGCATGGGAAACGAAATTTACAAGAACGACCCTGGTTTGATCCGCTGCCAGAACCTTTTGTACAACCTTGCCAAAGAGATGGACCCAAGCGTTCTCGTGCTCAATCGTTCCGGCAGTAATCCCTTCAACGATGACCTTGGCAAATATGACCTGATTGAACGCCCCATTGGGGAATACGAGCATGTGGCCGAGTTTGCCCGCGAGGCTTTCATGCTATATCTGCGGGACGAGCGCAAAGGGCGCAGCGACGAGTTCCCGATCATCGCCCATGAGTATCCACTAGTTGCCTCCTATCCCAACCCGGCACTGGCTGCGAAATACGACGAAGAGCCGTTCTGGCTCAAATTGACAGTTGAAAACGCCAGAAAGAACGGGCTGGAACATTTACTTCCCGACTTTGTGCGAAATTCTGAGAAAATCCAGGCGCAGTGCCGCAAAGAGATGTTGGAAGAAGCGCGAAAGTTCCGCGAACTGGACGGCTATAGCATGCTGCGCTTCACCGACAACATGCAAAAGGTTTCGGGTGTGGTGGACGATTTCGCGGATCCCAAAAACGTCACTGCCGAGGAATTCCTGCGCACCAACGGAGAGACGGCTCTGCTATGCACATGGAACGGGCGCAGTTTCTGGTTTGGCGATACCCTGGAGGCAACGCTGGAGATTTCGCATCACGGGCCAAAGCCGTACTCGGCGCAGAAATGTCAGTGGTGGCTTATGAACGGTCCGCAGGTTCTGGCCGAGGGCGCTTTCGAGCATGTCAGCGTTGGGGCTGTAGATGTCGCGGAGATCGGAAAAATCAACGTGACGATCCCCGAGCTGCCCAAACCGGCAAAGCTGACACTTCGCGCCGCTCTGCCGAAGTCGCC
Organism: uncultured Candidatus Sumerlaeota bacterium; assembly: GCA_964454265.1. Classification (GTDB taxonomy): domain Bacteria; phylum Sumerlaeota; class Sumerlaeia; order MWCT01; family JAUWMI01; genus JAUWMI01. Next base: position 2,567 of record CAYVXD010000209.1, read on the forward strand.
CACCTATATCAACAACGAATGGTTTTTCTGGGCTTTCCCCAAAGATACCGTGAAGCCTGTTGTGCAGAAAAAAGTCACTCTCTGGGATCCTCGCAAGAGAATGAAGACCTATGTGGATGTTTATCCTGACATCCATTATATTGATGATGAAAACTGGAAGCCCACGAGTGGCGAATCCCGGCTCCTCATCACGGATTCCTGGCAGGAATCGTTCTATGATATGCTGGAGCGCGGCGGGCGGATATGGATGATCTCAGACAATAGTTGGCCCTGGCCCGAAGAGATAGGTATTTTCGGTCTGCACATCACACACTTCATCCCCTGCGACCAGGCACCGCCGGTCTTTCCGGAACTGAACGAGCACTGCACCAAGTGGCTGACGATTTGCAGCAATTCCGAATCTCGCTATGGCAACAGCGGAACTCTCATTTACTCCCATCCCGCCCTCGAGAACTTCCCGCATGAGGGCTTCTGCGACCTGCACTTCTGGCCGATGATTTATCGTGCTAAATCTCTTCAGTTAGATCGCTTTCCCCGCGGAACCGAACCTCTGATCCGGACGATTGACAACTACTACCGTGGCCGCAGCAAGGGCTATATGGTCGAGCTGGGGGTAGGTCGAGGAAAAGTCTTTGTCAGCACGCTCAACCTGACCCAGAGCTTCCCCTGGGCCGTGTCTACGCGCTACATGTTCGACCAGCTCCTTCGCTACCTGACCGGCCCGGACTGGCGCCCTTCGATAAGCATGACCTCGGAAGAACTCCAGAAGATGATCGAAGATTTCGCTGTGGAGCTGGCCTCTCGCGAGCCCTTGACTCAAGACGAAATGCCGGCGCGATACGCCACTCGGTGGAAATGGCTGTTAAGCCCTTACGAGCTGATTATTCTGCCTATTTACGAAGCTAAGGACGTAGATGAAGATCGGCTGGCCGTGCATTATGAGTATGCTCAGACCCAATGGTATCTCAACGCGCAGCCAGGGGATGCTTTGACCTGGGAATTCGAAAACAAGACAGAGGGCGATTTTACCTGCACACTGGATTTGGCCAGTCCTCTTAAGAACATTGTGCTCCATATCCAGATTGACGACCGTGAAATGCAGAAACTCGAATTTCAAGGGTCAGACGGATGGGAACATTTTGTGCCTATAGAGTTCCAGATTACCGGTCTGGCTCCAGGGAAACATAAACTGACTTTATTAGTGCCAGAGGATGCCCCAACGCTGGCCAGCCGCACTCTCCAGACCCGTGATATAGAACTGCGCGCAAGGAACCCTGCTCAATAGAAGCCAGTTCTCGCAAAACCACCAGCAAAGAGTAGACGAGAAGGATGTATACTGATCCCCGTCTCGTAAATGACATAGACCGAACGCAGGCGGGAACAGATTTGTTCCGAAAGAGAAGACCCGCCACACATGCGCTGGAGCAATTTTTTTAAAATAGGTGCACGAAAACGCTCGCGAAGCGTCTTAGTTAAGTGAGCAGTCGGGGAGTTTTCTATAACGTCGACTGTCCGCCGTAGGCGGAGAGCGAAGCGACGAAGGATCTTACTCCTATAATGACTAATGATATGAGAAATAGATTAGGATATGTATATGTTCTTACAAACAAGAATAATCGTGTGCTATATGACGGGTCAGAAACTCTCCGACCCGTCAAATAAATTGGTATATTATGGGG
>CAYVXD010000210.1:0-4241 GCA_964454265.1 uncultured Candidatus Sumerlaeota bacterium
GCCAAATCATGAGAGACAAAATCGCAGACGTTCGCCCGGAGATTATATTCCAGCCCACGGAGCGCCCTACTTCCCTCTCCCCCAGCGGGAGAGGGGTAGGGTGAGGGGGCTACAAGAACAGATTGTTATGAACCCAATCCTCTCTGCAAAAGCCTAAGCAACCTGTAGTTACTATGTGTTTCGATCGCTATTTTGCTAACCTATCTGACAAAGAGCCTAAAAAGAAATCCTTTACTATACCAAATTTGTTCGCTTATTATTACAACTCGTAGTAAGAAATGCATGGTACTGGGTGGCAGAGCGCAACAGCGATCTTATTCCATTCGGCTTCAGCTATCTCAGTGCCTCTGCGCCTCAGTGGCTATCTTTGATCACACAGATGCCAAGACATATCCCTGCCGGTAAAGGAATGCAACAGATACTTCCAAAACTCACCGAATACTTCAGGCCAAGGTCAGTGGCTACGGCGATCACTCTTCTCTCCAAAGGTAAAGGTCGCCGCGTTCCTCTTGCCGGTGGCACAAGCCTCGCGCTCTCTACCAGTCGAAAGATCACGGGCCTGCTCGACCTTTCTGACCTGAAGCTTAGGTATATAAAAGAGACACAGCGGTCAATAAGAATTGGCGCTACAGCCGTAATGAGAGATCTGTGCAACCATCCCGCGGTTGATCGTGTTGCTGGCGGTGTGCTCCAGCAGGCGGCCCATGCAGTGGGAGCTACTCCGACCCGTAACCTTGTCACCGTCGGTGGCAACATTGTGCAGCTCTTCTTCTGGTCCAGTTTGCCAGTCGCTCTCCTCGCCCTTGATGCGACAATTCGGATTCAGGGAAAAAGCGGGCGCCGGAGCATCAGTGCAGCAGTGTTTTTCCGTTCTCATCCAAAAACGCATCTGGCCTTTCATGAGCTCGTGACCGAGGTTGTTGTGCCAAAAACTTCCTCTTCCTGCGGAGGCGCATTTATCAAGTTCGCACGCACGCACACCGGCTATGCCATGCTCAACGTGGCCTGTGTACTTGAGCGCCGGGGCAGAGCGTGTCACAACGTCCGCCTGGTTATCGGCGCGGCTACGGCGCTTCCATCCCGTCTCCGAAAAGTAGAAGCCTTGCTCGAAAATGCGCCGCTTACTCCGAGACTCCTCGAACAGGCAAAGAGCATGACTGCGCAGATCGTGAAACCCGTACCGGATATGCGAGCTGATCCAGAGTACAAAAAAGCAGTTGCTGGCGTACTGGTAAAACGGGCCATCCAGGAGGCGTGGGCACGTGCCGCCAAGGCTCACACCAATACCGGAGAGATGAAGAGGCTTCCGACCGCATCTCGCAAGAGAAAACCATCAGGAGCTACCGAGTGAAAATCACGACAACCATCAATGGCCAGAAAAAGGTGCTTAGTGTCGAGCCAAATGATGTTCTCCTGGACGTTCTGCGCCGCGAAGGATATAAAGGCGTGAAGGAAGGGTGCCGCAAAGGCACGTGCGGGGCATGCGTGATTCTGCTCAATGGAAAGGCAGTTAATTCCTGCCTGATTCTCGCCGTACGAGCCGCCGGCCAGCAGATCACAACCATTGAAGGCCTCGGCACGCCCGACGCGCCCCATCCCCTGCAGCGTACCTTCGTTGACACCGGCGCTATTCAGTGCGGATACTGCTCGCCTGGCGCCATGCTGTCGGCAAAAGCCTTGCTTGACGAAATTCCTCATCCCAGCGAAGCGCAAGTCCGCGAGGCCCTTGATGGCAACCTGTGTCGCTGCACAGGCTACGTTAAACAAGTACAGGCAGTTCTGGCTGCCAGCAAGATCTTAAAGAGGTAGACTTCGTGCCACAGAAACGCACATTCAACGTTGTCGGCATCAGCGTCCCGAAAGTAGATGGCGTGAGCCTGGCTACCGGCAGCGCACAATTCACTGACGACTTTGAGCTGCGCGGCATGCTCCATGCCAGGTTGCTCCGCAGTCCTCATGCCCATGCCCGGATTCGCAAGATTGATACGTCTGAGGCCGTACGCTTGCCTGGTGTTCATGGAATCTTAACCTACAAAAATGTGCCCCGTGTAGCTTATACCACTGCGGGGCAGGGACATCCAGAGCCATCGCCGTACGATACATTTCTGTTCGACCGAAAGGTTCGCTATGTTGGCGATGCAGTGGCTGCCGTGGCAGCTGACACACCGCAAATCGCAAACCAGGCACTCCAGCTTATTCAGGTTGATTACGAGATACTCGATCCGGTGTTCGATCCGCACCAGGCGCTTCAGAAAGATGCACCGATTATCCATGACGAGCCGGATGCGTATGCGCCTCTACCTGTCATCTACGAGCCACAGCGCAATCTTGCTGCACACGTTGATATGGAGATCGGCGACGTCGAAGCCGGTTTTCAGCAAGCAGATGTCCTGCTCGACAATCAGTACAGCACTCACTATGGCGCCCATGCGGCACTCGAAACACATATAGCTATCACCTATTTGGACGAACAGAACCGGCTGGTCATTCGCACCAGCACGCAGGTGCCGTTTCACGTCCGGCGCATTGTTGCGCGCGTTTTGCAACTGCCGGTCAGCCGCATCCGCGTAGTGAAACCCCGCATTGGTGGTGGGTTTGGTGGCAAGCAGGAAATAGTACTTGAGGCAATCTGCGGAGCCCTGACTCTGCTCATCCGGCGGCCCGTGAAACTGCAGCTCACGCGCGAAGAAGAATTTATGTGCACGCGCACCCGTCATCCCCAGCATATTCGCCTGAAGTCAGGTGTAAAAAAGGACGGCTCGCTCACCGCACTTGATCTCAATATTATCATGAACGCCGGGGCGTACGGACCGCATGCACTCACGGTTGTCTGCAACTCGGGCAGCAAAACGCTGCCGCTCTATCGCTGCCCGAACGTACGCTTTGAAGGCAATACCGCCTACACGAATCTACCCATCGGTGGCGCCTACCGCGGCTATGGCGCCACCCAGGCCTTCTTTGCCATGGGCGTACAGATGGACGAAATGGCTCATGCGATTCGCTTGGATCCCCTGACGTTTCACAAACGAAACCATATTCGCGCAGGCGAGGGATCCCCGGTGTTCCAGGCTCTGGGCGAAGGGAAAAAGGGCGTTGAGATGAAACTCAACACGTGCGGCCTTGATGCGTGCATTGATCAGGGCGCGCGTACAATTTCCTGGCATACAAAGCGCCGCCGCCGCGACAAAGGCGCGCGCAGGCGCGGCGTCGGCATGGTCTGCCTTATGCAAGGCTCTGCAATTCCGGAGATTGACATGGGCGCTGCAACAATCACCATGAACGATGATGGCTCCTTCATTCTACTCGCTGGCGCGACGGACCTGGGCACAGGCAGCGACACGGTGCTGGCACAAATCGCTGCTGAAGTCCTCAGCGTCACAACCGATCAGATTGTCGTGCATTCCTCGGACACCGACTTCACGCCGTTTGATGTCGGCGCCTATGCGTCCAGCACCACCTACCTCTCAGGAAACGCAGTGAAACACGCCGCTGAACAGGTCCGCCAACAAATCTTGCAGGTCGCCTCTGAAATGCTCAGCACCGAGCCGTCCATGCTGATGCTCCGCAAAGGCACAGTTATGCACCAGAAGACTACCACACACAGGGTCTCGCTCGCGGACGTTGCCCATTATTCGCTGTATCAGAAAAACCAATTCCACATCAGTGCAACTGCCTCGCAGCATACCCATATCTCTCCGCCACCCTTCGCCGCTCATTTCGCTGAAGTTGAAGTTGATACTGAAACAGGAGAAATCCAGGTGCTCGAGTACGTCGCAGCAGTTGACTGTGGAACCGCCATCAATCCCGCACTGGCTGAAGGCCAGACCGAAGGTGCTATTGTCAATGGCATCAGCTTTGCCCTGATCGAAGAGTTCCACTTTGACGCCCGGGGACGCATGCTGAATCCCAATTTCAACTACTACAGCATTTTCTCAGCACGCGACGTACCGCCCATAAAGGTCATACTCGTGCCGACACACGAACCAACAGGCCCCTTTGGCGCTAAAAGCATTGGCGAGATCTCAATAAACGGCCCGCTTCCTGCGATTGCCAATGCGGTCTACCACGCGGTGGGCATTCGGCTCCGTCGCGCTCCATTTACTCCTCAGCGCGTCCTGGACGCGCTGCGCAACCACGGGCGCCAGAAAAAACGGCTCTTTGCCAGATAGGTCAGCAATAATAGTCATATGTCAAAGAGCAAGTTGTGTATTTGTAGGCTTCTAATACGACTTCTTCCCCAA